>NZ_JBMDJF010000018.1:0-68622 GCF_057809055.1 Sphingobium sp. FG58
ACGGGGGGTCCCTTTTGCGCGCCGATAAGGGGGCCCGTTTGGACGCCGATTGACACCTCAATGAGTCAGGCTTGTGGCACCCCGACGCCATCGAGCGCGCTCTTGCTCATAGCGATCGCGATCATGTGCGCGCTGCTTACCATTGCGGTGCTCACTGGGCTGAAAGGGTGACGGATCGCTGGCAAAAAGGTCTTGGCCGAGGCGAAAGCCGCGAACGCGCAATTCAAGGCGACGAAGGCAGCACTGGGCCGGCCAGAAGCGATGGGGCTGCTAGCACTGATCACCCCGCCTTTTCGGCTGGATCGGCATTCGATCGTAGCGCTGCTGGGCGATGCGATGCGCGACAATCGCTGCCGCTCAATCGACCAACTCTTGTTGGTCGAAACCCCGCTCGCGGCGCCGGAGCCTTATCGGCGGTGGGGAAACAGCTTCATGTCCTTGCATTCGCGGCCCGATGGCGATCGATTACTGCCGCAGCATCTCGCCGAAGCGATCGGGCGCGCCTGGGGCAAGATCACCGGACAACCGGCGGGCCGAGGAAATGAAGAGGACTATCGCAGCTTCGGAGCGACGTCCTGACCCGCCGACTACTGGCGCGTCTCTTGCAATCTGCCATCGGTCAATGGTTTGATGGCAGCTTCGGCTCAAGTCTAACATGCAGAGGCTCGGCCCATCACCACGCTCGTCGATTACTCGGTAAAGGTAGGCTCATTTGCCCTTCACCTTGGTGTAGGTTTCGTCGGGATCCCATTTTGCCGCCACCGCACGCACAGCAGGATCTTCGGCGGTTTAAAAGGCCGACCCTTGAACACAATATCCCCCCAGATATCTCCCGCAACAGCCCACCATTCCCGGGTTGATCAAACTTTGCGACATAACTATTTGTTAACCAAGTTATCTTAGCAGCCATAAGCCATAATTGCCCCGCTGACAGCAAGCTGCGGCGGGAGGAGCAGGCAGGAACGGGGCGAATATTTATGCAGGTAGCTCTTTTGTGCGGCGGTCTGGGGACACGATTGGGCGAGGAAACGGTCAACCGCCCCAAACCCATGGTCGAAATCGGTGGCAAGCCGATCCTGTGGCACATCATGCGCTTCTATCGGCAGTTCGGACATGACAGTTTCGTCCTGTGCGCTGGTTACAAGCAGGAAGTCATCAAGGATTTCTTCCTCAATTACGATAATTATTCCAATGACCTGCTGATCGATTTCGCCAGTTCCTCGGTGTCGTTGCTGGGCGGCGAGCGGGACCGGATCGACTGGAAAGTTGTGATCCAGGATACCGGCGATGCGACGTTGACTGCGGCGCGCCTCAAACGGGCATTGCGCCATATCGAGGGCGATACCTTCATGGCCACCTATGGCGACGGGCTGTGTGATGTCGACCTCGATCAGCTACGCACCCATCACGAGACGTCGGGTAAACTCGCCACGGTGACCGCGGTGCGCCCCTCTTCCCGTTTCGGCGAACTGGGGCTCGATGGCGATTCTGTTACCTCGTTCGAGGAGAAACCGCAGACCGGCAAGGGCTGGATCAACGGGGGGTTTTTCATCCTGCACCGATCGATCTTTGAACGCCTGCCCGATGATCCCAATCTCACGTTGGAGGCCGACGTGCTCCAGCCGCTTGCGCGCGAAGGGCAGCTTTCCGTTTTTCGCCATGACGGGTTCTGGCAGTGCATGGATACGCCGCGCGAAAAGCACTTGCTTGAGAATTACTGGGAAACTGGGCGGGCACCCTGGAAAGTCTGGGCGTGAGCAAGAATTTCTGGAGCGGGCGATCAATTTTCCTGACCGGGCATACCGGCTTCATGGGCGGCTGGCTGGCTGCCTATCTGATCCATTGTGGCGCCCACGTGCACGGCTATGCGCTCGCGCCCAATACCGAACCGGCCTTCTTCGATGCGACCGACCTCCCGGGCAGGCTAACCTCGTCCGTTCTGGCTGACATCGGCGATCTTGATCACCTTTGCAGTGTGCTCAACCAAGCCGCTCCCTCGGTCGTGTTCCATTTGGCGGCGCAGCCGCTGGTGCGCTATGCCCATGCCAACCCGATCGAGACCGTGATGTCCAACGTCATGGGGACAGCCAATTTGCTTGAGGCGGTTCGTCGCAACCCTGGGGTGAAGGCCGTTGCCGTAGTTACTACCGACAAGGTATATCGTAATCTTGAGCGCGCCGAACCCTATACAGAGGACGACGAACTTGGCGGACGCGAACCGTATAGCGCCAGCAAGGCCGCTAGCGAATTCATTGTTGCTGCCTGGCAGCACTCTTATCTGAACGAGCAGGGCAAGGGCGTCGCTACTATCCGCGCTGGCAATGTTTTCGGGGGCGGTGACTGGGCGGCGGACAGGCTGGTACCCGATGCCATCCGCACTTTCTCGGCCGGCCAGCCGCTGGTTCTGCGCAATCCGGCTTCGACCCGGCCGTGGCAGCACGTCCTTGATCCGCTGCGCGGTTATCTTGCCCTGGCGGAAAGACTGGTGAACCAGCCGAAGCAATATTCCGGCAGTTGGAATTTCGGTCCCGAGGTGCAGGACTGCCGCCCGGTCGCCGATCTTGCCCACCTGCTCGCCGCCAGCTGGTCGGGCGGCGCGCGGGTCGAGACGCAAGCCAGTGACAGCGTTTTTGAAGAACGGTTGCTCGCGCTGGACTCGTCCAAGGCCGCCGACCGGCTCGGCTGGATCCCACATTGGCCGCTGGAAACCGGAGTCGAAAAAGCCGTGCAATGGTATCAAGCCTATGCCGCAGGCGCGGATATGTGGAACGTGACGATCAGCCAGATCGAAGCGATGGAACGGGGGGGCGCGAGCGCATGACCGAGACTTGCCGCTTCTGCGCCACCAAGCTGACGACCACCGTTGCGGATCTCGGGCTGACGCCGGTATCAAACGAACTTCGCGATATTCGCGACGCTGCCGGGCGCGGACAGACCTTCTATCCGCTCAAGGCGATGGTGTGCGAAGCGTGCTGGCTGGTCCAGCTTACCCGCGTCGAGACGCCTGCACACTTTACCGAGGACTACGTCTATTTCTCCTCGTTCTCGGAAAGCTGGCTGCGCCATGCGCAGGATTACGCCCATGCCATGATCGCAGCGCAGGCCCTAGACGGCGATTCCCTCGTTGTCGAACTGGCCAGCAATGATGGCTATCTGCTGCAATATTTCAAACAGGCGGGAATACCCGTGCTTGGCATCGATCCCACCGCAAACACTGCGCGCGCCGCGAAGGAAAAGCACGGGATTGAAACTGTGGTCGATTTCTTCGGCGTTTCACTGGCAGCAAGGCTGACCTCGCAAGGGGTTGCGGCAGACTTGATCGCGGCCAACAATGTCCTGGCGCACGTTCCTAATCCCAAGGACTTCATCGGCGGCATCCCGGCCATCCTGAAGCCTGGGGGCACCTTCACCATCGAATTTCCGCACCTGTTGCGTATGCTTGAGAGCTGCCAGTTCGACACGATCTACCACGAGCATTTTTCCTACCTTTCACTGCTCACCGTTGAGCGGATGCTGGGCGCGTGCGGCCTGGAGGTTTACGGCGTGGAGGAATTGCCGACGCATGGCGGCTCGCTTCGCGTATATGCCAGCCACGAGGGGGCCGGGCTTGGCAGTGTTGAATTGGCCGCTGGTCTTGACCGGGTCCGGCTGGCCGAGAAGCGCGCGGGGCTCGACAGTGCGGCTACCTATCGGGGCTTTGCGAACGAGGTTGAGCAGCGCAAGATCGAACTTCTAGACTTCCTCATCGAGGCGAAGCGCGCGGGCAAGAAGGTGCTCGGCTACGGTGCGCCGGCCAAGGGCAGTACCATGCTCAACTATTGCGGGGTCGGCCCCGAACTGCTGCCATTCACCGTGGATCGCAGCCCGCACAAACAGGGGCGCTACTTGCCGGGCGTCAATATCCCGATTCTCGCGCCTGAGGAACTGATCGAAGCACGGCCGGACTATGTCCTGATCCTGCCCTGGAACCTGCGCGACGAGATTGCCGCGCAGCTATGCCAGTTGCGCGACTGGGGCGGTCGCTTCGTTGTCGCCATTCCCCGGATCGAGATCTTCTGATGCAGTTCACCGCGACCCCGATCGGTGGAGTCTTTGCCTTTTCCAGCGGGGTTCATACCGATGCGCGCGGCAGCTTCCAGCGCACCTATTGCAGTGCCGCGTTTGCGGAGCATGGCCTGGAGTCGGTGGAAGCGCAGGCGGCGATTTCGCGCAACATTGCAACGGGAACTTTGCGCGGCCTGCATTTCATTCCCGAGGCCGATGGCGAAGCGAAGCTTGTCCGCTGCATCGCTGGCCGGATCTTCGATGTCGCGGTTGACCTCCGTCCCGCGTCGCCAACATACCTCCAGCATATCAGTGTCGAACTTGATGCCGCGCGGAGCAATGCGCTTTACCTGCCGCGCGGCGTAGCGCACGGTTTCATCACGCTTCAGGATGACAGCGACGTCCTCTACCAGTTCAGCAGAGCGCATCGGTCCGGCGTGGAAATGGGTGTGCGTTGGGATGATCCCAATCTGGCGATCAAGTGGCCGATGCCGCCCACCGTCCTTTCCGATCGCGACCGGACGCTGCCCTTCGTCAAAGACTTGACCGGTGACTGACACGCCCTCCGAACGTATCCTACTAACCGGTGCTACAGGTTTCATCGGGCGCCAGGTATTGAGGAATTTGCCCTCTGATGCAGATACCCACTGTACCACGCGCAAAACAGGCGGCGCTGATTACGGAACCTGGCACAGCGTCGACCTGCGCTGTTCCAGCGCTTGCGCTGCGCTTATCGATACGCTCAAACCTGACATTCTGATCCACTGCGCCTGGACCACCGAACATGGTGCCTTCTGGCACGATCCCCAAAATGCCGCATGGCTCGATGCTGGCATGGCTTTGTTCGATGCCTTCGTGCGGCAAGGGGGCAGGCGGATCGTTGCCTGCGGCACCTGCGCTGAATATTCAGGTGACAGCGCCGCTCCGCGCCGTGAGGATGAAACGATCGAGCCGGGGCAGATTCCCTTTCCCTATGGCCGCGCAAAATTCGCTCTACTTCAACACCTGCGCAGCCTTGATGTAAGCCATGCCTGGGTGCGCATCTTCAACGCCTATGGCGAAAGCGAAGACCCGCGCCGATTGGTGCCGAGCGTGCTGCGCGCCCTCACGGCGGGCGAACCGGCCTTATGCTCCTCTGGCACGCAAATCCGTGATTTCCTCGACGTACGCGACCTTGGCGCTGCCATCGCTCGCCTCGGTGCCTCCGATCTGGCGGGCGTCGTCAATCTTGGCTCTGGTGAGCGCAAGACTGTTGCGGAAATAGTCGAAACGCTGGGCGGCATCGTCAAACGCCCAGACCTTGTCCGGCTAGGCGCCCTGCGCGACCGCGAGGGCGAACCGCACCTGCTGGTTCCCGACATTACCCGCCAGACCGAGGAACTCGGCTTCGTGCCCCGGATCACGCTAACCCGTGGGCTAGTGGATGCCACAAAGGCTTCGTTAGAGAAAAATTAACCATAATTTTACCAATCCCGCGCAAGGAGTTACCATGACCATCACCGACACAGCCTTCGCGCAGCAACGCAGCGAACTCGTTGCCGAACTCGGCTCGAACGAGGCAATGGCAGATCTTACCAACCACTGGCTGGGAAAAGCGCAGGAACTGGGCTATTCCTATAACTTCGACTGGCTCGGTCTGCCGATTATTCAGTACCCGCAAGACATCGTTGCCATGCAGGAACTGATATGGAAACTGCGCCCTGATGTTGTGGTGGAAACTGGTGTTGCGCGCGGCGGATCGCTGATCTTCTACGCCTCGATGCTCGAACTGCTGGAGACCTGCACCGGAGCCAGCGGCGGGCGCGTGATCGGTATCGATATAGATATCCGCGAGCCCAATCGCAAAGCGATCGAGGCCCATCCGCTCTCGCGCCGCATCGACCTTGTCCAGGGATCGAGCATTGATCCCGCAGTGGTCGCTCAGGTCGGCAAATTGGTTGGCGATGCCAAGTGCGTGTTGGTCTGTCTCGACAGCAACCACACCCACGATCATGTTCTTGAAGAACTGCGCGCCTATGCCCCGATGACCAGCCTGGGCAGCTATTGCGTCGTTTTCGATACCCTTGTCGAACATCTGCCCGATGAAGCCATCGGGAATCGCCCGTGGGGCCGCGGCAACAATCCGTTGACCGCCGTGAAGGCATATCTGGCGGAAACCGATATGTTCGAAACCGACAACGCGCTGCACGACAAGCTGCAGATTTCGGTTGCCCGCGAAGGCTACCTCCGGCGCTGCAAGTAAGAGCAGGCTGGTGGCCGCCTTCACCGTAGCCATACCCGTCTACAACGGCGAACGATTCCTTGCCGAGGCGCTGCGTTCGATCGCGGTGCAAAACCTTGATGGCGTGGAAGTTCTCGTCAGCGACAACGCCTCGACCGATGGCACCGCCGCTATCCTGGCTGAGTGGCAGGACCGCTTGCCCCTGCGCGTGATCCGCCGGACACAAACCCTGCCAATGCGCGATCACTTCAACGCGCTGCTGGATGACGTGAACAGCGAAGCATACATGCTGCTTTGCCATGACGACTATCTGGCCGATCCCACTGCACTGTACCTCGCCCAGGCGGCGCTGCGCGACAATCCTGATGTTGCCAGCGTCTATTGCGATCTCGTTTACGTCGACGATCAGCGCCGCACACTGGCGCATCGCCGATTTTCCCGATCGGGCCGGTTCGATCCGGATACCACGGGCAGAAAATGCCTTGCAAGCGGGCGCAACCTGTTCGGCATTCCGATCGCCATCAGGCGCAGCGCGCTCGGCGAAACGCGCTATGGCGACGACTTTCTCTATGCGATGGACATCGACCTTTCTTGGTCACTGGCGTCCAAAGGCGGCGCTTTTCACATCGACCGGCCGCTGATCGCCAACCGCTATTCCGACGACAACATGACGTGGAAGCTGCTCGGTACGACGCTGAGTGAATATCTCGGCCTCGCGCGCAAGCACGACAGCGCTCCCGGCGCCCTTGCCCGGGTCCGTATGGCGGCGGTCTGCCAGTTCGTCACGGCGCAGAAATTAGCCTTCCGCTATTATGCCAGGACCAGAGCTTGGCTGGGCTAAGGGTACGGACCAATCTGGCCCGTGAGAGCGGCCAATTGCTGCGTTTCATCATCGTCGGAGCAGCAAACACAGCCATCGCCTTCGCGATCTACGCGGCGGGTATCGCGCTCGGCCTCGGCTACCAGTTTGCCAGCCTCGCAGCGCTGGTTGTCGGGATCTGCAGCGGCTTCGTGGTTCAGGGCAAGGTCGCCTTCCGTTCGCAACTGGATAGTCGCTTCGTGCCGTTCGTGGCACTGTGGGCGCTGCTCTATCTCACCAATATCGTGCTGATCGGCGCGCTCGCTTTCTTCGGGACCGATCTCTATCTGGCCGGCCTGCTTGCCGCCGTCCCGGTGAATGCGGTTTCGTTCCTGGCCTTGCGCACGGTGATCTTCGCGCCGCAACCGCTTTCTTTCCAGCGCACGGCCCTGCTATGGCTGATCGGCCTCCTGTTCGTGGCGCGGCTCTACGTGGTCACGCATCTGGCGCTGAACTGGGACGAGTTCCTCAACCTTTCGATGCTCTACGATTTTCGCCGCGGCGAAATGACCGAAATCTTCCAGACTGCTTTCGTCCACCTGTTCCACTGGCTGCCGCTGGTCTCGACCAATGAGGTTGACCAGCTCATCGCCGCCCGCTTCATCACCCTTGGCTGCGCCGCTTTCACCAGTCTTGCCATCTTTCATGCCGCACGCCGGTTCATGGCCATGGATCCGGCGCTTGTTGCAGTCATCGCTTACAACTGCTTCGGCGGCTCCTTACTCTATGGCACCGATTTCAGGACCGACACGCTGGCAAGCGCCGCAATGATCGGCGCGATTGCGCTGGCAACGCATCGGAGCATGACCTGGCCACAGATGGTCGCCATGGGCATACTCATTGCCATCGGCGGTGCGTTGACGATCAAATCGGTATTCTTTCTTCCCTCCATCGGCCTGTTGGTGCTGGCCAACGCTTGGGCGTCGCGCGACTTTGCCCGAACCGCTAAAATCATCGCCGTCAGTGCGGCGATCAGTGTGGCCGCGCTTGGCCTTATCCTCGGCCTTCACGCTGCCAGCCTGGCGAAGACAGCATCGGCCGCCAGCTTTCTTGGACGCACCGGCGGTGCAACGCTGCTGACGGGCGATTACTCCGTCCTGTCCGTCTTTTGGCCTAAGGCAGTGCTAGGCAATTTCGGCTTTTGGGTGCTTGTGCTGTGCGGGGTCGTCGCGCTTGCCCGCAATGACCAGTCCGACGCGAAGCTCGGCGGGAACGACCGTCTGGCGCTCGCTGCCTTCGCGATTCCCGCACTCGTCCCACTGATCTACAGCGAGGTCTACCCCTACTTTCACCCATTTCTGATCGCGCCGATTTCAGTCCTTGCCGGTTTCGGTTATGCGCGTCTGCGCTGCGTGACACGGACGGCCCTGCTGGTCCTGCTGCTCTTTGGCGCCGCCAGTGCGGTCTGGCACCGGATCGACAACGGGCTTGTCCAGCAGCGCGCGACGCTGGCGCTAGTGCACCGCCTGTTCCTCCATCCCGTGCCCTATATAGACCACACCTCGATGGTCTCATCCTTTCCCAAGAAGGGCTTCTTCATGAGCCGCTGGGGTGTGACCGACTATCGCAAGACCGGACACCCGGTGATGGCCGCCACCGTGCGGAAGGATCAGCCCGCCTTCATGCTCCAGACGCGTGCGCTCCTGGCGGTTGATCGGATCGCGCCGGAAGATTCGCAGCGATCCGAATACGGCCTGTTCAGCGCCGACCTCGAGGCCCTGCGCGATAACTATATCCGTTACTGGGGGCCGCTGTTCCTGCCCGGCAAAATGCTAACGGGCAGCGGGCTGGCGCGGATCGAGATCGGCGGCGCTTACCGCGTGGAAGGCCAAGGTCGCCTGGTCGCAAATGGCAGATCGTATTCGGACGGCGAGATAGTCCGTCTGAAGCCCGGCGAATATGCCTATTCCACCGATGGTCCCTTCCGTCTCTTCTGGGCAGCTCCGCCGCCGCCTGCAGCAACCCCGCCGGCCAGCCTGTTTTCGGACTGGTGACCGTCGAGAAGGCTTCCTTGGGGGGAATCCGGCTCGGGATCGACAAAATATAGTGGCCTGCGCTTCACCTCGTTGTGGATGCGGCCGATATAAAGGCCCACGATACCCAGCATCAGCAATTGCAGACCGCCGAGCAAGGTCAGCACCAGCACGGTAGAGGTCCAGCCCTGCACAACATGGTCGTTGAAGAACCAGCTCGTCAGGATGTACAGGCCGAACAGCAAGGCCAGGACCGAGATCGTCATCCCGAACCACAAGGCCAACCGCAACGGTACGTCGGAAAATCCCACCACCCCGTTTACGGCCAGCCGGATCATCGCGCGTAACGGATACTTGCTCTCGCCCGCCACGCGTTCGTCACGCTGGAACGGAACTTCTGCGGTACTGAAGCCCAGCCAGCTGATCATGCCGCGCAGGTACCGGTCCTGCTCCGGCATTCGTGCCAGGGCGTTGACGACCTTGCGATCGATCAGGCGGAAATCTCCTACGTCGAGCGGCATATCGACCGATGAGAGCCACCGGATGAAGCGATAGAAAAGCGCCGCAGTGGTGCGTTTGAACAAGCTTTCACCTGACCGTGCCACGCGCCGGGCAAGAACGATATCGTACCCCTCGCGCCATTTGCCGAGCAATTGCAGCGCCACCTCGGGCGGGTCCTGCAAGTCAGCGTCCATCACTATTACCGCATCGCCGTTCGCGGCATCGATGCCGGCGGTAACCGCCGTCTGATGGCCAAAATTGCGCGACAGATTGACAATCCTGAACCGGTCATCCTGCGCCCGCATTTCACGCATGATCTGCAGCGAGCCGTCCTTGCTCCCGTCGTTTACGAGAATGACTTCGGCCTTGCCTTCGACCTGATCCAGGATGCTCACCATATTTTCGTGGAGCAATGGCAGGGTGTCTTCCTCGCAATAGACAGGAATAACAAAGCTTACCAGACGTGCGTGCCTCACCAGCTTGCTTCCCATCCTGTGTCCACCTCTCGGCCCTTACAGCTTTTGTCCAGCCGGACCAACAAATCCAGAATCATGGCGTCCAGACGATTGTTTCGCAAACCATCGACAGCGCTATCTCACCCTGCATCGAGATCATCCGCAAAACGGTTTCAGGCAGCAGGGCGTGGGGTTCTTTATAGCCGCGATTACGCTTGTGGATTGGCTTGGTCATCACTTCAGTCTGCCGCAGAGCGGCGCGCCATGACAGCCTCAATGGGATTTGAACCTCCGAAAAAGGCTTCAGTTGCAAAAATTAGGGTCCGAACCCTGATATCAAGGCTTCGATACGCTGGGTCTATCCAAGCCTTGGTATAAGCCACATTTTCATAGTCAGTTTGCCTGACACGAGCCCGATATTTCCGCAGATTGGAGAACCCTGCCATTCACGAGCCATTTTCGGGTCTGATGAACGAAGGACGTTTGGGCCGATCCTCGTCCTGAACCGGACTGTCCAGATCGTCCGACTCTCCTGACATTGGGCGGTCCAAGCGCAAGCCGCAAAACATTTCCACTTTCGAAAAGTCAGAAAATGGGGGTGAACCTCTCCAAAGGGTCGCAAGCCGAACCGGATCGAGAACTCGGATAAGATCAGAAAAAGGTCGTAAGCCTCTTATGCCGCAATTTCGCTTGTCCCGCGAACCTACTATTCTAAACTGACGGCCAGCGCAGGGGAGCGACATGGGCATATTGGATTTTCTGTCGAAGCAGTTCGTCGATGTCATCGACTGGGTGGAAGAGCCGGGACAACTCGGCTGGCGGGTGCCGCTGGCCGACCGAGAAATCCAGAATGGCGCGCAACTGACGGTGCGGGAGGGGCAGATCGCCGCCTTCTTCAACGAAGGGCGGATCGCGGACATGTTCGGTCCGGGCCTCTACACGCTCGATACATCGACTTTGCCCCTGCTGACGGCGATCATGAACTGGGACAAGGGCTTCAAGTCGCCTTTCAAGTCGGACGTCTATTTCTTCTCCGAAAAGGAGCAGATCGGCCTGAAATGGGGCACGGCGCAGCCGGTGACACTGCGCGATCCTGAACTGGGCCCGCTGCGCGTCCGCGCCTTTGGCAGTTACAGTTTCCGCGTCAAAGAGGTCGCGCCTTTCGCGTCGCGCATCATGGGCACGCTGGGCGAGGTGAAGGTCGCGGATATCGAGCCGCAACTGCGCGCCGCGATCCAGACTGCGCTTGCGACCGGAGTGGCTGGCGGCGGCACCGCTTTCCTGGACCTGGCGGCCAGCCAGACCGCTTTGTCCGAGGCGCTCCGGGCAGCGGTCGCGCCGGCCTTCGCCCAATGGGGCCTGTCGGTCGAAAGCTTCTTTGTAGAGAGCCTGTCCCTCCCCGAAGAGGTACAGAAGCATCTCGACAAGGCCAGTTCGATGCGCGTGCTGGGCGACCTCGATCGATACGCCAAATTCCAGGCGGCCGAAGCGATCGAGACGGCGGCGGCGCAGTCCGGCGGCGTGGCCGGGATCGGTGCCGGCGCGGCGGCGGGGCTGGCCATTGGTCAGGCGATGACCGGCGCGCTGGGCGGTGCGGCGGCAGCGCCGGCTCCAGCCCAAGACCCGTTCGCGCTGATCGAAAAATTGCACAAGCTGCTGGATATAGGCGCGCTGACCCAGGCCGAATTCGATACAAAGAAGGCGGAACTGCTGGGCCGTATTCGATAGCACCCAATGCAGTCGGTCGCCTGTCCCACTTGCGGCGCGGAGGTCATCTTCCGCTCGCCGGCGCTGCCCGTCCGGGTGTGCGACTATTGTCGCACACTCGTCGTCCGCTACAATCAGGGTGCGCAGGGGATGGGGGAGGCGGCGGTCCTGCCCTTCGACGTCAGCCCGATCCAGATCGGGACGGAAGGTAATTGTTTCGACCAGAATTTCCAGATCATCGGCCGGGCGCGTTGGGCCTGGGACGATGGCGCCTGGAACGAATGGCTGATGCTGCTGGCAGACGGCAGCCACGCCTGGTTGGGCGAAGCGATGGGCCAGTTCATGGCGCTTCGCGAGGTGGCACTGACGGGATCGCTGGCGCAGGTCATCCGCCGCCTGATGAACGATACGCCGGTCAAGCCAGGCGAAAGCGGCAATATCGCCGGACAATCCTATGAAGTCGCCGATGTCCGCACCGTGCGCTGCATTGGCTGCGAAGGCGAACTGCCTTTTACCGCGCCCGTCGGCTGGGAAGCGCTGAGCGTCGATTTTCGCAATCGCAACGGGCGCTGCGCCTCCTTCCAGAAGGACCGGCACGGTCCGACTCTCTATGTCGGCCATCATGTGACGCTGGCCGCGTTGCAACCGCGAAACCTACGCCCGCTCCCCGGCTGGAGCCTGCCCGCTTATGGCTGAGGATGACAGCGTCCGTTCCCTGTCCTGCCCGGCCTGCGGCGGGACGATCGCCCTTCGTGCGGCCGGCTACACCGTCACGCTAGCCTGCGAATATTGCGGCACGCTGATCGACGCGACCGATCCGGCTGCGCGGATCATCACCCGCTACAACGAAATGCAGGCATCACTCGCGATCCCGCTCGGCACGCGCGGCACGTTGCGCGGTGTCGAATGGGAAGCGATCGGCTGGATGGAGCGGTCGGACGGCTGGGCGACATGGGAAGAAACCCTGCTGTTCAATCCTTATGAGGGATATCGCTGGCTGATCGCGCAGAATGGCCAGTGGAGCCTGGGCACGATGCTGACCGCCGCGCCGCAGCGCGACGGGCCGGACCAGATCGTCGGAGGGAGACGTTTCACCCCCTTCTACGGCGGCAATACCGCGCGGGTGACGCGGGTCGCGGGCGAATTCTACTGGCGGGTGAAGCCGGGTGAGGAAGTGCGCGCAAGTGATTATGTCCGCCCGGGCTTAATGCTCAGCCTGGAGCAGGATGATCGGGAGCAAAGCTGGACGATCAGTGAGTTGTTGACCGGGCGGGAGATACGGGCGGCCTTCGATGTCGATCCGCCGCCATTCTGGATACCCGGCATGACGCCGCTGGCGCACCAGCCTTCACCCTATGCCCGGCGGATCAAGGGCTGGTGGCCGATCGCCGCCCTGTCCTTTGTGGCGCTGCTGGTTTTGCTCGCGTTGTTCGGGCGGACCATACAGCCGCAGAGCTTTAGCCTGGCCGTGACGCCCGATGGCCCAACGGTGTCGCAGACCTTTGGCCCGATCGCGCTGCCGCTCGGCAAGCAGGCGATGACGGTCGAGGCGATGACGCCGGGTGTGGAGCAGGGCTGGGTGGATATCGATGTATCCTTCGTCAATCGCAAGACGCAGGACAGCTATGACGCCTATGCCCTGAACGAACATTATTCGGGGCAGGATTCGGACGGCTACTGGTCCGAAGGCGCGCGGTCGCAGACCTTGAAGATTGCAAGCCTGCCGGCAGGAACCTACGACATGGTCGTCGATGTGCAGGCGCATCATTGGGGCAGTTCGGGCAATTGGGCCTTTGACTCGTCGAGCAGCACCTACAAGGCGGAAGGCCAGCCCCCGATCGAGGTCAATCTGACGGTGGCACGGGGCGCGCGCTTCACATCCAATTTCTGGCTGGCGGTGCTGATGATCCTGGTCCCGCCCTTGTTGATGCTGGTCCTGCACATCATGTTCGAAAATGCCCGGCTGGCGCAGAAGGACGGTTCGCCGGCCGACGCCGACGACTGGTTGCGGGGGATGGAATCGCCATGAGCCGCAGCAGCTTCCTCTATGCCCTTTGGTGCCTGAGTGTAATGGGTCTCTATCTGACCGCCGCGTCGCAGGGCTATTCCCCCTTCGCCGACGGCGGACGCACCGCCAGCGCCGCCCGCGCCTATGGTCCCACGCATAAATAGGAGACGTCGATGATCATCTCTCTGCCGACCTTGCTCAATTCATTGGCCTATGCCGGGATCGGCATCGTCGTTTTCGTCGTCGGCTTCGTCATCCTTGACCTGCTGACGCCGGGTAAATTGTGGGAGGAGATACGCGACAAGCAGAATGTCGCCGTCGCCCAGTTTGCGGGCGCCATCGCCATAGCGATCGGCATCATTGTAGCCGCCGCCATACATGGCTGACACATCGTTGCCGCCGACCGAGCGCAGACGCACCGCGCTGGTCGGACTGCTGCTGGCCAGCGTTTTTGCCGTTGCGACCTGTGGCCTTATCTACGAACTGCTTGCAGGGACGATCGCCAGCTATCTGCTGGGCGACAGCGTTACGCAATTTTCGATCGTCATCGGCACCTACCTCTTCGCCATGGGGGTGGGCAGTTGGTGTTCGCGCTATGTGAAGCGCGACGAATTGCGCTTGTTCATCCGCGTCGAGATACTGGTTGCGCTGCTGGGCGGCTGGTCGGCGGCCGGCCTGTTCCTGCTCTTCCCGCTGGTGGAACAGTTCCGGGCGATCCTCTATGGCCTTGTCTTCGTCATCGGCTTCCTCGTCGGCCTGGAGATCCCGCTGCTGATGCGTATCCTGCGCGACAGGTTCGATTTTAGCGAGACGGTGTCGAACGTACTAACCTTCGACTATGTCGGGGCGCTGGCCGCGTCGTTGCTGTTTCCGATGCTGCTGGTGCCGCATCTGGGGCTGATCCGCACCGGCCTTATGTTCGGGCTGCTCAATGTCGGGGTCGCGCTGCTCCTGTTGTTGCTCGTCCCCGCGCGCGCCAGCCTGATGCGGGAGCGCATCCTGGCGCTGGTCGTGATAGCCAGCCTGATCGCGGGCTTCCTGGCCGCCGACAAGATTCAGCGCTGGTCGGAAATCGCCGCTTATGGGGAGCGGGTCATCTATGCGACGTCCAGCCCCTATCAGCGGCTGGTGCTGACACGACATGACGACGACATCCGTCTGTACCTTAACGGCAATCTGCAATTTTCCTCGCGCGACGAATATCGTTATCATGAGGCGCTGGTGCATCCGGCAATGGGCCGCGTCGCACGCCCGGCCAATGTGCTGATCCTGGGTGGGGGAGATGGCTTGGCTGCGCGCGAAGTGTTCCGCCATCCCGGCGTACGCAGCGTCACATTGGTCGACCTCGATCCTGCCATGACCCGCCTGTTCAGCCAGACCGGCCTGCTGCGCGCGCTGAACGGCGATGCGCTGACCGACAAGCTTATGCATGTCGTCAACGCCGATGCTTTTCGCTGGGTACGCGAGACGAAGGCGCGTTTCGATGTCATCATCGTCGATTTCCCCGATCCGGTGGATTTCTCCGTGGGCAAGCTCTATACCGAAACCTTCTACCGTATGTTGCGGCCGCATCTCGCGCCCGGCGGCATGGCGGTGATCCAGAGCACGTCGCCGCTGGTCGCGCCCGCCGCTTTCTGGACCGTGGCACAGACGCTGGAGGCAGCCGGTTTCCAGACCCGTCCCTATCATGTCTATGTGCCCAGCTTCGGCGAATGGGGCTTCATCCTGGCCGGGCTGGCCGATCCTGGCACGACGACGCGCCTGCTGCCGGGCAATCGCTTCCTGTCGGACGCGACCGCGCGGCAGGCGCTTTTCTTTCCATTAGACATGGCGCGACGCCCGGTGCCGGTAAACCGGCTCGACAATCAGGCGCTGGTGCGCAGCTTCGCCGAGGAGTGGGCGCGCTATGAAGGCTGACGCTGGCGATCCAAGCAGGCGCGCCATCCTAAAGGGCGGGATGGCGGCGGCCACCGTGCTGGCGCTGCCTGGTTGCGAAACGCCTACGTTGGGCAGCAGCGGCGGTGCGGACATGGTGCTGGGCCACCGGCTGCGCGACGGCACCTTCCCGGAACCAACGCGCGAGGAGCGCGTGCCGGTCCTGATTGCGGGCGGCGGGGTGGCGGGCCTGTCGGCGGGCTGGCGATTGCGCGAAGCGGGCTTCGATGATTTCCGCCTGATCGAACTGGAAAGTCAGCCCGGCGGCAATGCCCGTAGCGGCCGCAATGCCGTGTCCGCCTTTCCGCTGGGCGCCCATTACCTTCCCATTCCCAATGAAGAAGCGCGCGGGCTGCGTCACATGCTGCGACAAATGGGGATGATCGTGGGCGATCGGGATGGCAAGCCCGTCTATGACCCGCTGCAACTCTGCGCCGATTTGCAGGAACGGCTGCTCTGGCAGGGGAAATGGCAGGAGGGACTGGTGCCCAGGACCGGCCTGTCGCCCAAGGACAAAGCCGACATCGCCGCCTTCGACCGCGCCATGGCCGCTTTCTCCAGCCGTCGCGACGCGCAGGGACGGCCCGCCTTCGCCATCCCCATCGCCTATAGCGCGCAGGACGCCGATCTGCTGGCGCTCGATCGGATCAGCTTCGCCCATTGGCTCGACCAGCAGGGTTGGACCTCGCCGGTACTGCGCGCCCATGTCCGCTATGCCTGCCGCGACGATTACGGCACCGAGCCGGGCGAGGTGTCCGCCTGGGCCGGCATTCATTATTTCGCCAGTCGTCGCGGCTTCACCGCTGACGGTTCGGGCGACAATGAACTGACCTGGCCCGAAGGCAATAGCCGCCTCACTCGCCTGATCGCTGGTCGATTGGGGGATCGCATCGCGACGGGGCAGGTCGCCTTCCGCGCCCGGCGTGGCGAGCGCGGGGCGACAGTCGATATTTTCGACGCGGCGCGGGGGACCAGCATCCGCTATCGCGCCGACGCGGTGATCCTTGCCATGCCCCACTTCATCGCCAGTCGCCTGCTGGGCGAGAAACCCGATACGGCCTACAGCTATGCCCCCTGGTTGATCGCCAATGTCACGGTTGATCGCGCACCGGAGGGTAAGGGCAGCGCGCTTGCCTGGGACAATGTATCTGCCAGTAGCGCTTCGCTCGGCTATGTGGTCGCCACCCACCAGAGCGCCTCTCGCGCGGGGCCTACGGTGCTGACTTGGTATATGGCCTTGTCCGACATGCCGCCCGCATCCGCCCGCCGCTTGCTGGTCGATCGGTCCGATGCGGATTGGCGGCGGCTGGTGCGTGACGATTTGTTGGGGATGAATCCCGACCTAGACGGCGCGATCCGGTCGATCGATCTTTGGAAGTGGGGTCACGCCATGGTCCGGCCGACGCCAGGTTTCCTGTGGGAGGTCGCGCCACAGCAACGTGCGGCCATCCGGCCGCCCTTCTTCCGCGCCCATTCGGACCTGAGCGGGCTGTCGTTGTTCGAGGAAGCCCATTATCGAGGCATGGCCGCGGCGGAAGCGGCGCTATCCTCGATCGGCCATCCGCATGAGACGCTACTATGATTCCGCCCATGACCTATGATGGCCGACACCTGCTGGCGGACCTTTATGGATGTCCCGTGCTGGACGATGTCGCGCTGATCGACGCCGCCCTGCGCGGCGCGGCGGAGAGCGCCGGGGCGACGGTGATCGGCCTTCACCTCCATCATTTCGGTGAAGGACAGGGCGTCACCGGCGTCGCCCTGCTCGCAGAATCCCACATGTCGATCCACACCTGGCCCGAGCATGGCTATGCTGCGGTAGATATCTTCCTGTGCGGCGCGCGCCATGATCCGGCGGCGGCACTTGACATACTATGCCGATATTTGTCGCCTGCCCGTATAAGTCAAAATCTAATGCGCCGGGGTGACATTTCTGAGCTGGGGCGAGAAGCGGACGGTCAGCAATTGGAACGCTGAAATTGATTGTCGACCGGCCACTATGCATCGAGATAATCGGTGGCTGAACCATACTTGCGAAAACCTATCAAGCAGGCTATCGGCCGCATAGCCAATCTTGGCAGGTCCTGAACACGGAAAGGAGAATGACATGCGAGCAGCTTTTGCAAACCAGCCGAACATTCTTGCTATCCGGAATATTCAGGATCAAATTGCATGGGCAATTTCCTTGCGGGCGACCTTTATTGCCTGACGCTTTTCGCTGACCTGCAACGCGCAGGGCTCAGCGCCTTTACTACTGAAAATCTCTGCCGCCGACCCACCCCTTCCATCGGGAAGGAGTCCGGTCATGCGCGATGACATGTTCAAGCTTCTCGTCGAGCGGCCTCGCTGGGGTGCCGGTCACGCGCAAGCGGCAAAACTGAAAAGGACCTATGATCAGGACATAAAATATATCGGCCTCAAGCGCCATGCGTGGATCGCATCGCCCTACACCAAGTCTCTGAACGAGAACTTCGCGCCACTGATCCGCTTTTTGCGCAGTCGGCGCGGGCAGTCGTGGGACAACATCTTCAGCGAGATATGCGCCGGCCTCGACACCGGGAGCACGGTGAAGATGCATGTCCGTCAGCATATCGAGGACTTCGTGCTGACTCGCATCTCCGTGGGTCGCGATGGCGAGTGGATGTTCGAAGGAGAGGTGCTTGAACGAAACGGACGCTGGTTCCGGCAGCGCAAGTTCTTCGTCGATCCCCAGGACGGGCTTCTGAAGGACTATGCGCAATTGCGGGACCGTTTGCCGTCGGCAAATCGGTCGCGGAAGGGAGGTGCGCGATGACCCAGGCATCCGTCAGCCTCATCGCCGCCGATCCTGCGCGTCTCGATCCATTGGCCGTCGACCAGCTTTATGCGACCGCGCGGCTCGAAGGGATCGAGCGCGTCGTGGGCCTTCCCGATCTCCATGCAGGTAACGGCATAGCGGTCGGGGCGGCCTTCTGGTCTCACAATCATATCTACCCGCATTTGGTCGGCAGCGACATCGGTTGCGGCATGGCCTTATGGGAAATCGACCGCTCGCTACGGAAATTCCGGCCGGATTCGGTGGAACGGAAACTTCACGGCCTCGACGCGCCATGGTCGGGGGAGGTGGAGGGCGCACTGGCAGCGGCGGGGCTGCCCCCGGATCTGGCGGACCAATCGCTCGGCACGATCGGCGGCGGCAACCATTTCGTGGAACTTCAGCGGATCGAGGAGGTCGTCGACACGGTGCGCTTCGAGGCGCTGGCGCTCGGCCAGGATCGTCTTTGGATGATGGTTCACAGCGGGTCCCGCGGGTTGGGCCATGCGATCCTCCAGTCCCATGCTGCCGCCAATTGCAGCAAGGGGATGATAGCGGATGGGCCGGAGGGACGGAGCTATATCCGCCGCCATGACGACGCCCTGGCCTGGGCCATCCTCAACCGTAAGATCATTGCGGAGCGTTTCACCGAGAAACTGGGATGGGAGGGCCGGCGCATCCTCGACATTTGCCACAACAGCGTGACGCCCCATCGTGGGGGATGGCTGCATCGCAAGGGGGCTGCACCGGGGGATCGCGGGCTGGTGGCGATCCCCGGTTCGCGCGGTGATTTCAGTTATCTCGTCGAACCCCTGCCGGACTGTGGGGACATGGCCCTCCACTCGCTGGCTCATGGGGCGGGACGCAAGTGGAGCAGGACGGATGCCCATGCGCGCCTGTCCGGGCGTTTCAGGCCTGCCGAACTGGAACGCACCGCATTGGGTAGTCGCGTCATCTGCGAGGACAAAAGACTGATCTTCGAGGAGGCACCGCAAGCGTATAAGGACATCCACTCGGTCATCGCCGATTTGGAGCATGCGGGCCTCATACGGGTGATTGCGCGATTGCGCCCGCTGCTCAGCTACAAGACGAGGCGGACATGAGCGAGATCATCCTGCATCTGACATCCGGCAGCGGGCCGGACGAGTGTCGTTGGGTCGTGGGCCAACTTGCTGTCGCCTTTGGCAAGGAGGCTCGGGACGCTGGCCTGTCGTGCGAACTGCTCGAAGGGTATGACGGACTGCCGTCTTCCCTGTTGCTCCGTGTCAATGGCGAAGGGGCTATGGCCTTCGCGACCGCGCGGGCTGGCACGATCCTGTGGACAGGCGACAGCCCCTTCCGTCCGCATCACAGGCGACGAAACTGGTTTGTGGGCGTCGCCATGGCGCCTCAGCCCGAATCCATGATCGACCTCAAAGAGGAGGATATCGACTATCAGGCGATGCGTGCGAGCGGACCGGGCGGTCAGCATGTGAACAAGACGGACAGCGCCGTCCGGGCGACCCACCGGCCGACCGGACTTGTCACGACTGCACAGGAGCAACGGTCGCAGCATGCCAATCGAAAGCTAGCCAGGCTGAAACTGGCGCTATTGCTGGAAGAGCGGCGGGAACAGTCGCAGGCGCAGGGCCGGACTGCGGAGTGGACTTTCCACAAGCAACTGGAACGCGGAAACCCCGTCCGAACCTATGCGGGGCCGCGCTTCACTGTGAGGCGATAACACTGAGGAAAGTCGCACCCAGTGGCAGCCGCAATGGGCCGCCACCGAGTGCCCGTCACCGGATTTCCATCAGGTGCGAACCATCCTGCTGTGGAGTAAAAGCGCAACGTCGGCCGAGGAACATCGCGATTACATCGCTGGCCGTGAAGCTGTGCTGGCTTGGTTTCACTGTCGTGAAGCTACCACCGCCCACGAGCGCGAACGGCAGCAGCAACTGATCCGCCAGATACGGCCCAGCAAAGGCTTCGGAGTCGAGATAGCCAGCCATGCGGCCGACCGCGCGCTTTGCCACGCGATCCGCCGGAACGCCAAGCTCGCCAAAGCCGCTGACGATCTCCGTGCAATGCTCGAACCGCGCTTCGAGCAAAAGGATGTTGCCCGGCCCCTGATCCTCCAGCAATTCGCGCACGAAACATTCGCGATCGCTCCAGCCAAGCCCCTTTTGCGCAGCCTTGATTTCCCGGTCGGCAATGTCGAACGGCAGGCCCGCAAAATAAGCGCAGGCGTTCCGCTCCAGCAACGCGCCGCGTTCGATACAGTCGATCGGTGCCAGCGGAGCCGGGGTGATATCCACCTCAATCCGGCCACCCCCACGAGGGTAGAAGCCATGGCGGATCAGCCGTGCTTCGACGCGCGGCCCCATGCGATTGATGATCGGCAGGAAAACTCGCGCGATGAAGTCGAACGGGGGTGCCAGCATATTGTGGGTGCCGCCCTCCAGCACTAACCGCGAGGGCTTGTCGGCCAACACCAGCGGCATCAGCACGGTCTGGAGCACGAGCCCCGTCGACCCGGCCGTGCCCACCGAAAAGCGATACTCGCCCGGCACGACATGGCCCGGCTGGAATGTGAGTTCGGACGATCCGACGCTCAATCCTTCACAACTGGCATTGCCTATTGCGCAGGCGGCCTCGATCGCCGTGACATGCTGGCGCATCAGGCCGGGCTTGGACCGCTTGGCGCGGACATTGTTGATGCGGACGGGCGTGCCAGTGACCAGCGATAGCGCGCACGCATTGCGCACGACCTGCCCACCACCTTCGCCCTCTGATCCATCGATGGTAATCATGATTCCCCCTGGGATATGCGTGAAGGGTTACCCTTTCACGCACACCACCTGCTTTAACGTGTGGACGATCTCCACCAGATCGGCCTGCGCCGCCATCACAGCTTCGATCGGCTTGTAGGCCTTGGGCGTTTCGTCGAGGACGCTTTCATCCTTGCGACATTCGACACCCTGCGTGTCGCGGATATGCTCGTCCAGCGTCACCAGCTTCTTTGCCTGGGTCCGGGACATCACACGCCCCGCACCATGGCTGCAGCTGTCGAACGATTCCGCATTGCCAAGGCCCCGGACGATGAAGGATTTCGCTCCCATCGATCCCGGAATGATGCCCATCGTCCCCTTTGCCGCGCGCACCGCGCCCTTGCGGGTCACGAGCACATTCTGCCCGAAATGGTTTTCCCGCTGCACATAATTGTGGTGGCAGTTGACCGCTTCCAGCTCGGCGTCGAAGGGTTTCGCGATCTGGCCGCGCAGCGCCCGGATCACATTGGTCATCATCATCCGGCGGTTCAGCGCGGCAAAGTCCTGCGCCCATTCGACCGCCTCGACATAGTCGTCGAAATGGTCGGTCCCTTCCGGGAAATAGGCGAGATCCTCATCGGGCAGGTTGATGAACCATTTGCGCATGTCCTGCTTCGCTAGTTCGATGAAGAAGGTGCCGATCGCATTCCCCACGCCGCGCGAACCCGAATGGAGCATGATCCACACGCGCTGCTCGGTATCGAGACACAGCTCGATGAAGTGGTTGCCCGTCCCCAGCGTACCCAAATGAACAAGCTGGTTCGTGTTCTTGAACCGCGGATATTTTTCCGTGATCCGGTCGAACCGTTCCACCAGCGTCGCCCAGGCGTCCACGATCGCGGCCGGCGGGTCGCCCCACGAGCCGGTATCGCGCTTGCCACGACCGACATCGCGGCCATGCGGCACGGCACGTTCGATGGCCGAACGGATCGCTTCCAGATTATCCGGAAGGTCGCTCGCTATCAGAGAGGTCCGCGCCGCCATCATGCCACAGCCGATGTCGACACCCACCGCCGCCGGGATGACCGCGCCCTTGGTCGGGATCACAGAACCCACGGTCGCGCCGATGCCGACATGCACGTCCGGCATGGCTGCGACATGTTTGAACACAAACGGCATCTGCGCCGCCTTGCGCAGTTGCTCGCGCGCCTTGTCGTCGACCGGCACGCCCCGCGTCCACATCTTGATCGGCACGCCACCGTCGACATGCTGGTAATCGAAATTGCTCTGGGTCATCATGACCTCCTTCTGCATTCATGGTGCTGGCGACGAGGTTTGGCGAGACCGTTCGCGGATTCGAACCGCTCGGCCCGAAGGCCTTTACCGATGTAGTCCCGCCAGCATTCGCCAGCATGTTATTGGTCCAAGGCGACGAGGGTTTTGACGGACACCACCTGCTGTAACCCCTGAGCTACGGGTCGATAATGGACCGACCCGGCAGGATTCGAACCTGCGACCTGGGGAGTTGCAATCCATGTAGTCCGTCAGGCATTCGCCAGGTTGATCTCGTCCACGACGACGAGGGTTTGGTGAAACGGTCATGCTCTACCCACTGAGCTACCCGGCTCGCACCGGGGGCCGATTCGAACCGCCGACAATGTAGTTTCACCGGCATGCGCCGTGAGAGTTTGGTCGGGTCGTGGCGACCAGTTACGGCGAGACGGCGGTCCTTAAGCTACGTTCCGGCGGCGGGATTCGAACCCGCATCTCCCTTCCAACCTTGCGGCCTTCCAGGCGCTTTACTCTTCGGACCTGTCTGTGGAGGATGTAGTCCCACCAGCATTCGCCACGACCCTGTTCTTACAACTCCACTTCCCTGATGATCTCGACCCAATCCCGCTTCTCGCCGGAGGCGAAACGCGCGATCGTGTCGAACACGGCGTCGGAGAAACCCCCGACGTTGAGGATGTCCGCCCGGCCGGTGGCCTGCGTCGTCCCATAGGGCGCGACATCCACGCATACGAGCTTGGCACCTGGGTTACGCTTCTTCAGCTTATCCCACTCGGTCATCGTCGCGGTCGCAGCACGCCGGGTGGCATCCACCCAGCTTTCATTGTCCGATACGATAACGACCAAGTCGACCGCCGCCTTTTCCCGGTTCAGCTTCGCCAGTGGCGCCGAGACATTGGTCCCGCCACCACCGACCGTCGCCAGCTTCGCCGCGTTCACCGCGAGCCGATCGGTTGCCTTCAGCGTCAGGTCGATGACCTTCTGCTCAAACGGCAGCACACGAGCATCGCGATTGGTCCGCAGCATCGCAGCCGCGACCAGAGCTGCAACATCGATACACCGCACCTTGGACGAGGCACCCTTGCGATAACCCGTCACCGGCGAGTTCATCGACCCCGACACATCGGGGCAGACGACAACCCGACCCGGCACCTTCGGCACCCCCTGAAGCGACAGCTCCAAGGCCTCCTCCAGCGCCGCCTGCACCTTGAGCGGCACGCCCGCATCAACCTGACCCAATGCCACCATCAATTGATAGGGCAGGGGCCGGACCTTGCGGAGCGCATCGCGATCGGCGAGACGCACGGCAACCGCATCGGTGACTCCGTTCACGCCGAACGCGCCTTTGCGCGCCAGCGTGTTCAGGTTCATCCGCAGCGCCTGCCACCCCATCCGGGTTGACAGCTCGGCCCATAGTTCCGCGCTCAGCGGAAAAGTGGTGAGCCACTCGAACGGCACCGGCGGCAGAGGGAGCGAGCTATCGCTCTTCCATGCCTCGAACGCGGCGATCTCGGCGGGCAGCGCGGCGACGTCATAGGGATGGCCGATCAGCCAGCCATAAAAGGCCTTGCGCGTGGCATCCGCCGGCTTGGGATGCACCATCTTGACGATGTCGGCCAGGCTTGGGGCATTGCCCGTCGCCGCCGCCATCAGATCGCGCATAGACGCCTGCTCCAGCCAGCGCTGGACCAGGCGCTTGGGCCGCGAGCCGAGCGACGTTCGCCCGACCTGCCCCGACCGCAGAATCTGCACATAGCTGCGCAGCATCCGCCCGCTGTTGATCACCCGCCCGAAGACCGGCACCGACAGGTCGGGATCGGCCACCGTCAAATACGCCGCCAGAAGGGCCGGCATATCCTTCATCGTACCCGATGACCGCGCATAGACGGCCGCCTGGGCAACGAACATCGGGTCCACCGCCCTCGCTGCGTCCAGCACCTCGGCCAACTGCGTTTCGGCAGTGCCATAAAAATTGTCCGCCAGCGTGCCGGTCGCCGCCAGTTGGGCAAGCTTCTGCTCGGGCCCATAAGCATAGGCCGGGGCACCCTCATAATTCGTCGCATCGGCGCGGGGCATCAGCATCGCGACGACGGAAGCAAAGAGGCTCTTGTTGGCCATGTGCATCTTCCTTGTATCTCTTGCCGGTTCCGGGGCGACCGGCCCATTCCGATCGCCCCATGTTTCCGATCCGCTTGTCCTAGAGGCCGAAATATCGCCGCGTCGAACGACCAATACGATGCAGAGGGCGTGCCAATTGTCACCGAAGTCAGAAATTAATTTCATAACTATCTGATAAATAGATAGTAAAATTATTATATAGACCTTGAGCCGAAGAACGCTCTCCTGGGTAAGGTGAATTTCTCTATCGATAAAGATCGTTATTTATCTTATGAGATAAGCCATGAAACCAACAGTCGTCATCGGATTCCTCGGTTCCACGCTGGATGCCAGCAAATTTGGCCCATCGCGTTGGAACAAGTGGCGCCCTTCGGTTGGGCTGACCATGCATGAGGATTTGCGGGTCGACCGCTTCATCATGCTCCACGGCTGCCAACATCAGCGGCTCGCCGAATATATCTCGGAAGACATTGCTTCTGTCTCGCCGGAGACAACGGTCGAGCGGCGCCTGCTCGATTTTGACGATCCTTGGGACTTCGAGGAAGTTTACGGCAAACTGCTCGATTTCGTGCGAGCAGAGCCCTTTGATCCGGACGTCGAGGATTATTTGATCCACATCACGACCGGCACCCATGTCGCACAGATATGCCTCTTCCTGCTGACCGAGGCGAACTACCTGCCCGGTCGCCTACTACAGACCCAACCTTCTCGCGGCGCGCCGTCGAGCGGGCCGGGCACATGGACGACCATCGACCTCGACCTGTCGCGCTACGACAGCATCGCCACGCGCTTCGCGGCGGCGAGCGCGGAAAGCACGTCCTTTCTCAAGTCCGGCATCGAGACGCGGAACGCCGCGTTCAACCGGATGATCGACGAGATCGAACAGGTTGCGATCCGATCGCGCGCGCCCGTGCTGCTGATGGGGCCGACCGGCGCGGGCAAGAGCCAACTGGCGCGCCGCATCTATGAATTGAAGCGCCTGCGCCATCAGGTGAAGGGCGGGTTCGTCGAAGTGAACTGCGCCACCTTGAAAGGCGACAGCGCCATGTCCGCACTGTTCGGTCATCGCAAAGGTGCCTTCACCGGCGCGGTCGCCGACCGCCCCGGCCTGTTGCGGGCGGCGGACGGCGGCATGCTGTTCCTCGACGAGATCGGTGAGCTTGGCCTGGATGAGCAGGCCATGATCCTGCGCGCGATCGAGGACAAGAAGTTCCTGCCCGTCGGCGCCGACAAGGATGTCGCCAGCGACTTCCAACTGATCGCTGGCACCAATCGCGATCTTGCCCGCTGCGTGCGCGATGGCACCTTCCGGGACGATCTCTACGCCCGGCTCAATCTATGGACGTTCACGCTGCCGGGACTTGCGGAGCGCCGTGAGGATATTGCGCCCAACCTTGACTATGAACTCGACCGCTTCGCTGAACGCGAAGGAAGCCGCGTCACCTTCAACAAGGAAGCACGTGACCATTACATCGCCTTCGCCACAAGCGCGAAAGCTTTGTGGCAAGGCAATTTCCGCGATCTGGCGGCCAGCATCACGCGAATGGCGACGTTCACCCCGAAAGGCCGCATCGATCTCGACTGCGTGAAGGCTGAAATCGCTCGGATGGAGCTAGCATGGGTATCGGATCATACCGGTGATGACGGTCTTGATGTGTTGCTCTCCCCGGAACAGCGTGCAGCAATCGATCCTTTTGATCGGGTGCAGCTTGCCTATGTTACGAAGGTCTGTCGCGAAAGCCGCTCGCTGTCCGAGGCTGGCCGAAACCTGTTTTCAGCCTCGCTGTCGCGGCGCGCCTCCTCCAACGATGCCGATCGGCTCCGGAAATATTTGGCGCGTTTCGATCTGAGCTGGACACATTTTTGAGATAATGACCGAACAGAAATGTTTCCTCGCCGTTGATCACAGAACGACATTCCGGCTGAAAAATACAGAAACTATCGATAGCCTTGAACTTCAATCATTCGCAGAGAAGGCGGTCCGCGCCGGAGGCGCAGAAATAGCGGCTGAGCAGCCGACTCGGATCGGCGGCGGTAACCATTTTATGTAAAAAACGGGTGCTAGGACTTGGCCGGCTGCTTCAACTCAGCGTCGCCAGCCTATGTGCCTGATCTATCGGCGGAATGAGGCGGGCTACGAGGCGTAGAGTTGAGTTTGGTGGATTTGGACTCGATCCTGCGCACAAAATTCCCGAATGCGCCGGGGCTCTGGTGGGGGCTCGCAACAAGGGGTATCAATAAAACATAATTAAAACAATGCGATGGAGAGCCTTATTGAGTCCTGTAAGCGCACAATTTTTCCGGCCCTGACTGCCGGATTTCCCGAAATTCATAGCTTCACACGCTCACCCGCGCCGGAGCATTCCGCCCCGGCGCGGGCCGCGTGATCAGAATTTGTAACCCAAGGTCATGCCATAGGTGCGCGGCGGCAGGTAGGTGACGCCGATGATGCGGCCGGTGGAGATCGCAAAGGTGCTGCTTTCGCGCAGCGTGTTGTTGATATTCTTGATCCACAGCGACGCCGTCACCGTGTCCGTCCGGTCGATCCAGCGCAGTGATGCGTCGAACATCGTATAGGCGCGCGTGCCTTCGACCAGCCGCTTGAACTCGGTGAAATAGACATTGCTCTTGCCTGACAGGTCCCCGCTCAGCGTCAGCGTGCCGGTCTCGGTCAGGACCGGCAGGTCCACCTCTATCCCCGCGCTATAGGCCCATGTCGGCGAATTGCGCGTGGGGTTGCCCGCCAGCTGGATGTTGCACGGCGCATTGGCGTTGAGCGCGCCAGGGCCGCATGGCGCGCCAAAGGCGGTCGGGTCGGGATTGGTGACCGGATTATAGGCGGGCTGCCCGGCCTGCGCCACGTTGACAGGATTCAGCGGATCGACGGTGATGAAGTCGTCATATTTGCTGTCGGTGTAGGACACGGAGCCACGCAGGCGCACGCCATCGACCGGACGGGCCATCAGGTCCGCTTCCACGCCGGTAGCTGACGTCTTGGCCGCATTTTCAAAGATGGTGGTAAAGCCCGCCGGGCCGCCGCCGATCGTCTTGTTGATCTGCAAATCGTCCAGCTTGTAATGATAGGCCGCCAGATTGATCTGCAAGCGCCGGTCGAGCAGTTCCGCCTTGATGCCCAGCTCGTGATTCTTCATCTTTTCCGGGCGCACGATCGTGGTGCTGCCCGCCGCATTCTCGCCCGATCCGGCCTTGAAGCCTTCCGAATAGGTATAATAGAGCAGCAGGTCGCGGTTGGGCTGCCATTGCAGGCCGATTTCCGGGGTGAAATCCTTGAACGTCTTTTCACGGTAGGTGCCTGCGACGGTCGTCTTGCGCACCTGCGCCACGGCAGGATTGCCGTTGGCGGTCAGGATGATCGACGGGTTGGCGCTGTCCACTTTTTCATGGCTGTAGCGGCCGCCCAGTTTCAGCGACACGCCGTTCAGGCCAAACGCCTCGCCCATGTCGAAATTCAGCTGTCCGAACGCGGCATAGGCGCGGGTGCCAAGGCTGGATTTCAGGCAGACGCGGTTGGGCGACGTCCCGGCGGGGAAGTTGCACATCGCCAGCGCTTCGGCCAGCGTCACGGAACCCACAGGCGCTGCGACATTGTCGACGAAGGTTGGCCGCGTCGCCAGCACGGTGATGTTTGATGCCAGGTCGTTGGTCGAACTCAGGCCCACCTGATCGCGCGGCCGCTGCCGCTCATGGAAATAATAGAGGCCGACGACGCCCTTCACGATGGCGCTGTCATATTTGAATTGCAGCTCGTTGCTGAACTGCTGCGCGTCGATGGTGCGGGTCTGGATCGATGTCGAATTGGGCAGGGTGGCGACCAGTGCCGACCCGTCGAGATCCTGAATGAGCTGCGTCTTGAAATCGCGATAATTGGTGATGTTGCCGATGCTGAAGGCGTCGCTCAGTTCGATATTGAGCGTGCCTGTGACCGAATAGCTTGTGGTGTCGACCGAGGGCGGCTCGTCGCTGCCCAGATCGCGCGGGTTGGTGGCAAAGCCGCCGGAGCCGGTGGGGGTCAGCCGCGGTACGCCGGGAAAGGCGGGGCCGCGATAATGGACCGCGCCGCTATTGTCATTCTGGCGGAAATATTCGCCCGACAGCAGGAAATCGACCTTGTCCGACGCGATCAGATGAACCTGCCCACGGACCATGTAACGGAACAGGTCATCGATATCGCTGCCGCCCTTGAACGGATTGCCGCCATAGCCGTCCCGCGCCTCGACCTTGCCCGCCAGTCGAAAGCGGATGGCATCGACGATCGGGCCACCGACCGCGGCTTCGGCGGTCATCGCATTATAATTGCCATAGCCGATGCGGGCATAGCCGGCGAATTCAGCGGTCGGCTTGGCGGTGATCAGGTTGATCGAACCGCCAACCGCGTTGCGGCCATAGAGGCTGCCCTGCGGCCCGCGCAGCACTTCGACCCGCTCCAGATCGAACAGGGACGTCAGTTGCGCTTCGGCACGGGCGACATAGGCGCCATCGACATGCAGCGCGACGCCAGTGCTGGACCCGGTGGTCGAGGTATTGGCACCCACGCCACGAATGAACACCTTGGCCTGGTTGAAGTCATTGCCGAAGGTGACCGATGGCACCAACTGCTGGATGTCCTGCAAATTGTTGACCCCGGCATTGGCCAGTTGATCCCCGCTGACCGCCGACACTGCGACGCTGACGTCTTGCAAGGACTGGCTGCGCTTCTGCGCGGTGACGATGATGTCCATGCCGTCGGTTTGCGCCTGAACAAGGGGGCTCAGCCCGATGCTGGAAACCGATGCGAACAAGGCGCACATGGCGCGCGCATTGATGGATGCTTTCAAAGCGTCTCTCCCTGGAACCGGACATCGTGAAATTGTGTCCTGGGAATACAATTATCACGGTCGGCGTCCCTGCACAATCGGCTCGCTTACCTGTCTTTAGGATCATGTGGCTTATCGGCCACTATCGCCTCCAGCGCCGTCAGGATCGGCGGCATTGCCTGGCTCAACCCTTGCGCGCGCGGGCTGAACAGCAGGCCGATCGTGCGCCGCGCGCCGAAGTCCTTGAGCGCCGCGCGCGCCATGCCCGGCCACCCATAGCCCATCGGCATCACCGTCACGCCCAGCCCGGCTGCGACCATCTGCATCACCCGCTCGTCATTGGTCGCGCGAAAGGCGAAATGCGGGCGCACGCCGCGATCCACGAAATAGCGGCTGGTCGCCGACAGCGCCTCGCAATGGCGCCGCACGATCATCACCTCGCCCGCCAGTTCCGCCGCCGCGATCATGGCCCGCCCGGCCAGTGCATGGCTGGCGGGCAGGGCCAGGCCATAGCCTTCCTCCGCGATCGCGCGCGCCGCATAGCGATCCGCCCCGTCGCGCACCAAAGTCAGTGCCACGTCGATCCGTTCCGCGTCCAGCCGCGCCAGCAACTCCCGCTCGGTCCCCGGCACCAGTTCCAGCGCCTGCGCATCGCCGGGCGCGCAACCCGCCACCGCCTGCGCCACCAGCGCGCCGGGAATGCTGGTCAAAAGGCCGATGCGCAGCGGTGCGCCCTGCGCCGATCGCGCGCCCGCCTGTTCGGCCAGGTTGAATTCCCGCTCGATCCGCCGCGCATGGCCCAGCAGTTGCGCCCCCGCACTGGTCAGTTCGACCCGCTGGTTGCTGCGCAGGAAGAGCGGCGCGCCGACCGTCTGCTCCAGCTTGGCGATGCCGACCGACAGGGTCGGCTGCGACACATGGCAATGCGCCGCCGCGCGGGAGAAATTGCCCTGGTCGACCACGGCCAGGAAATAGCGCAGCAGATAGCGTTCGATCATAGATGGAAACTATACACTATGCCGCGCCCTTTCAATTTTTCTCTTGGGCTGCCAGCCGCTAGGATGGGGACAATGGAGAGATGCCAATGACCGATTTTGATTTTGCCCTGGGCGAGACTGCGGACATGATCCGCAACACCACCCGCCGCTTTGCCGATGACCGCATCGCCCCGCTGGCGACCCGCATCGACGCGGAGGACTGGTTCCCCCGCACGCTCTGGCCCGAAATGGGCGAACTTGGCCTGCACGGCATCACCGTCGATGAGGCGGACGGTGGCCTTGGCCTTGGCTATCTGGAGCATGTCGTCGCGCAGGAGGAAGTCGCCCGCGCCTCTGCCTCCATAGGTTTGAGCTATGGTGCCCACTCCAACCTTTGCGTCAACCAGATCCGCCGCTGGGGCAATGCCGAGCAAAAGGCGCGCTACCTCCCCAAACTCATTTCCGGTGAGCATGTCGGCAGCCTCGCCATGTCCGAAACTGGGGCCGGGTCGGACGTCATGGCAATGAAGCTGCGCGCCGACAAAAAGGGCGACCACTATATCCTGAACGGCACCAAATTTTGGATCACCAATGCGTCGGAAGCCGACACTTTGGTCGTCTATGCCCGCACCGGGGACGGTTCGAAGGGGATCACCACCTTCCTCATCGAAAAATCCATGCCGGGCTTTTCGATCGGGCAGAAGATTGACAAGGTCGGGATGCGCGGATCGCCCACCGCCGAACTGGTTTTCGACGATTGCGCCGTGCCGGAAGAAAATATCATGGGGCCGCTGGGTGGCGGCGCGGGCGTGCTGATGTCGGGCCTCGACTATGAACGCACCGTGCTGGCGGGCATCCAGCTTGGCATCATGCAGGCATGCCTCGATGTCGTTCTGCCCTATGTCCGCGAACGCCAGCAGTTCGGCAAACCGATCGGCGCGTTCCAGCTGATGCAGGCCAAGATCGCTGACATGTATGTCGCCCTCAATAGCGCGCGCGCTTACGTCTATGCCGTCGCCAAAGCGTGCGACGCGGGCCGCACTACTCGCTACGACGCGGCGGGCGCGATCCTGCTCGCCAGCGAAAATGCGGTGAAGGTCGCGCTCGAAGCGGTGCAGGCGCTGGGCGGCGCGGGTTACACGAAGGACTGGCCGGTCGAACGCTTCATGCGCGATGCCAAGCTGCTCGACATTGGCGCAGGCACAAACGAAATCCGCCGCATGTTGATCGGCCGGGAACTGCTGGCGGGATGATTCACGGCTTGCCGATGAACAGGAATCCAACCCCCGCCATGATGCAGGCGAAGGCGGCGAAATGGCGCCAGTGCAGCGGTTCGCCCAGCACCACGACCATGAACCCGCCGAAGATCACCAGGGCGATGGCTTCCTGTGCGACTTTGAGTTGCCCCGCCGACCAGCCATGGGCAAAGCCGATGCGATTGGCGGGGACGGCAAAACAATATTCGACCAGCGCGATGCCCCAGCTGATCAGGATGACCAGTATCAGCGGCTTGGTCATCCCGCCTTTCAAATGCCAATACCAGGCGACGGTCATGAAGAGGTTTGAAATGACGAGGAGAGCAATGGTGGGCATGAACGGCCTCGAACAGGGCAGGGGGCTACCCTGTGGCACCGCCGGGCGCGGGAGCGCAAGGGCATGAGCGCGCCAATCCTCGACACCAAATTGTCCCCCGACAGCGACGCTTTCCGCGCGAACACCGCGCACAACCGCGCGCTGGTCGACGAACTGCGCGCCAAGGTCGCCGCCGCAGCCCAGGGCGGCTCCGCCGGCGCTCGTGACAAGCATACCGCACGCGGCAAGCTCCTGCCCCGCGACCGTGTCGAGCGCCTGCTCGACCCCGGCTCGCCCTTCCTGGAAATCGGCCAGCTTGCCGCCAATGGCCTTTATGGCGATGAAGTACCCGGCGCGGGCCTGATCGCCGGGATCGGCCGCGTCGCGGGTCGTCAGGTCATGATCGGCTGCAACGACGCCACGGTAAAGGGCGGCACTTACTACCCCGTCACCGTGAAGAAGCATTTGCGCGCGCAGGAAATCGCACTCGAAAACCGGCTGCCCTGCATCTATCTGGTCGATTCAGGCGGCGCGAACCTGCCCAACCAGGCGGAAGTATTCCCCGACCGCGACCATTTTGGCCGCATCTTCTATAATCAGGCGAACCTGTCGGCGCAGGGCATCCCCCAGATCGCCTGCGTCATGGGCAGTTGCACCGCGGGCGGCGCTTACGTCCCTGCCATGTCCGACGAAACCGTCATCGTCCGCAATCAGGGCACGATCTTTCTCGCCGGCCCGCCGCTGGTGCAGGCTGCGACCGGCGAGGTCATCACGGCAGAGGATCTGGGCGGCGGCGACCTGCATGGCCGCAAGTCGGGCGTGGTCGATCATGTCGCCGACAGCGACGATCATGCCCTCACCATCGTCCGCGACATCGTCTCGACCCTGCAACCCTACCGCAAGCCAGACCTCAACCTGCGCGAACCCCGCCCGCCCAAATATGACGCGAGCGATCTATATGGCATCATCCCGGACGATGTCCGCGCGCCCTACGATGTGCGCGAAATCATCGCCCGCATCGTCGACGCCTCCGAATTTCACGAATTCAAGCCGCTCTACGGCACCACGCTCGTCTGCGGCTTTGCCCATATTTGGGGGATGCCGGTCGCCATCCTCGCCAATAACGGCGTCCTGTTCAGCGAAAGCGCGCAAAAGGGCGCGCATTTCATCGAACTCGCCTGCCAGCGGCGTATCCCCTTATTGTTCCTCCAGAATATCTCCGGCTTCATGGTCGGCGGTAAATATGAGGCGGAGGGGATCGCCAAACATGGCGCCAAACTCGTCACCGCCGTCGCCACCGCGCAGGTGCCCAAAATCACTGTCCTGATCGGCGGCAGCTTTGGCGCGGGCAATTACGGCATGTGCGGCAGAGCCTATCAGCCCCGCTTCCTCTTCACCTGGCCCAATGCCCGCATCAGCGTGATGGGCGGCGAACAGGCCGCATCCGTCCTCGCCACCGTCCACCGCGACGCGGCCAAATGGACGCCGGAAGAAGCCGAAGCCTTCAAAGCCCCGGTCCGCCAGAAATATGAAGAAGAAGGCAACCCCTATTACGCCACTGCCCGACTGTGGGACGACGGCGTCATCGACCCCGCGCAAACCCGCGACGTGCTGGGGCTGGCCTTCGCGGCGACTTTGAACGCCCCGGTCGGCGAAAGGGCGCAATTTGGCGTGTTTCGGATGTGATGGTGGTGGGGCAGGACAACGCCATACCTCCCCGGAACGGGGAGGAGGACCGCCCGAAGGGTGGTGGAGGCACGTGCGCCTCGTTTTTGGCACACCAATTTTCTCAGCACTTTCGTCATGCTGAACTTGTTTCAGCATCCATCGGGCAGCAAAGGCGGAAGCCGGATCGACGGCGCAAGGTCCGCCCAATGCGGATTATCGCTCTCGATCAGGTTGATCTTCCATTGGCGATGCCAGCGCTTGAGCTGCTTTTCCCGCAGGATTGCACCCTCCATATCGCCGAACATCTCGAACCATACCAGATGATGGACATCGTATCGGCTCGTGAAGCCCGCAACGCTGCCGGTGCGGTGTTGATAAAGGCGACCAATCAGGTCGGATGTCACACCGATGTAAAGCGTCCCATAGGGCGCGCTACTCAGAATATAGACGCACGGTTGCTTTCCCATCGCAGCACCGAGCCTGCCGACAAATGGATGCTGAAACAAGTTCAGCATGACGGATTGGGAGATCCCTGTGCTTGAATCCCTCCTCATCGCCAATCGCGGCGAAATCGCCTGCCGCATCATCCGCACCGCACGCGCGATGGGCATCCGCACCGTGGCCGTCTATTCGGACGCCGACGCCCAAGCCCTCCACGTCCGCTCCGCCGACGAAGCCGTCCATATCGGCCCGTCCCCGGTGCGTGAATCCTATCTGCTGGGCGACCGCATCATCGCCGCCGCCCAGCAGACCGGCGCGCAGGCGATCCACCCCGGCTACGGCTTCCTGTCCGAGAATGCGGAGTTCGCGCAGGCGGTCATCGACGCAGGCCTGATCTGGGTCGGCCCCAATCCGTCGTCCATCACCGCCATGGGCCTCAAGGACGCCGCCAAGCAGCTGATGCAGGACGCCGGCGTCCCCACCACGCCCGGCTATCTGGGCGCGGACCAGTCGCCCGCGTTTCTCGCGGCCCAGGCCGACGCCATCGGCTACCCCGTCCTCATCAAGGCGGTCGCGGGCGGCGGCGGCAAGGGGATGCGCAAGGTCGATGCCCCCGCCGATTTCGCCGACGCACTCGCCTCCTGCCAGCGCGAGGCGGCGTCCAGCTTCGGCAATGATCATGTCCTGCTCGAAAAATGGGTCACCAACCCGCGCCATATCGAGGTGCAGGTCTTTGGCGACACGCACGGCAATGTCGTCCACCTGTTCGAGCGCGACTGTTCGCTCCAGCGCCGCCATCAAAAGGTGATCGAGGAAGCCCCGGCACCCGGCATGGACGCCGCCACCCGCGAAGCCATCTGCTCCGCCGCCGTCCGCGCCGCCAAGGCGGTGGACTATGTCGGCGCAGGCACGATCGAGTTTATCGCCGACGGATCGGAAGGCCTGCGCGCCGACCGCATCTGGTTCATGGAAATGAACACCCGGCTTCAGGTCGAACATCCCGTGACCGAGGAAATCACCGGCGTCGATCTGGTCGAATGGCAACTCCGCGTCGCATCGGGCGAACCGCTGCCGCTGGCGCAGGATCAGCTCAGCATCAACGGCCACGCCATGGAAGCGCGGCTTTATGCGGAGGATCCGATCAAGGGCTTCCTGCCGTCCATCGGTCGCCTCGACACGTTCGACTTGGGCGAAGGCTGCCGCATCGACACCGGGGTAGGGCAGGGCGCGGAGATTTCGCCCTTCTACGACCCGATGATCGCCAAGATGATCGCCCATGGCCCGACCCGCAACGACGCCCGCGAAACCCTCGCGGCTGCGCTGGACGATACCGCCATCTGGCCGCTCAAGACCAACGCCGGTTTCCTCGTCAAGGCGCTGGAGCATCCCGATTTTATCGCCGCGCGGCTCGACACCGGCCTGATCGGGCGCGAAGGCGATTCGCTGATGCCGCCCCATCATCCCGATGCCGAAGCGCTGGCCGACGCGGCGGCTGCGCTGACGCCAGGCGGCGTGCTGGCGGGCTTCCGTCTCAACGCCCCGGTGCGGGCAAATGCACCCTTCCTGCTCGACGGCGAGACCGTCACCATCGCCTTCGACCCGCGCGGTGGGGAGGCTGATCCCAACCATGAGGATGTGCTGATCGCCCAGGCCGGTCAGGTCTGGCGGCTGGCCCCATGGCGCGCCACCGGCGGCGCAGGCGGCGGTGCCTCCGACGGCGCGATCCTCTCCCCGATGCCCGGCCGCATCATTGCGGTGTCGGTCGCGGCGGGTGACGCAGTGGTCAAGGGCCAGAAGCTGCTGACGCTCGAAGCCATGAAAATGGAACACAGCCTCATCGCCCCCTTCGACGGCACAGTCGCCGAGCTCAACGCCAGCGAAGGCGGGCAGGTGAGCGAAGGCGTGCTGCTGGCAAAGATCGAGAAGGCGGAGGGGTAAAGGGGGGATTGCTCCACACCCGTTCGTCCTGAGTAGCCGCTGAGCGAAGTCGAAGTTGAACGGGTCGAACCGTCCCCCGGACGGTTCTGAACATGCCGGGGGCATGTTCACCCGTTCAAGTATCGAAGGATCGCGCCATATGCTTCGATACGGGATTTCGACTTCGCTCAATCCCTACTCAGCACGAACGGATATGATTGATCACATCCATACCATCACCCGCCTGTCCTACCGAACTTCCATCTGCTATAACCAACTGTAATCACTAAAATTTCGATATTTTCCCACGCATCAAATGGGCGAAGATCGATAAGTTAGACCCAAGAGGGGGCAAAAATGGCCGGCCGTTATTTCGACCAGTGGACCATCGGCGACACAATCGCCCACGAAATCCGCCGCACCGTGACGGAGACGGACAATCTCCTCTTCACGACGATGACCCATAATCCCCAGCCGCTCCACCTTGACGCGGAAGCGGCCAAAGCCTCGGAATTTGGCCAGATTCTCGTCAACGGCACCTTCACCTTCGCGCTGATGATCGGCCTGTCGGTTGGCGACACGACGCTCGGCACGCTGGTCGCGAATTTGGGCTATGACAAGCTCGTCATGCCAAAGCCGGTGTTCATCGGCGACACCATGCGCTGCGAATCCGAAGTCACGGACCTGAAGGAAAGCCGGTCCCGCCCGGACGCGGGAATCGTCACTTTCACCCATCGCCTGATCAACCAGCGCGACGAAATCACCTGCCAATGCCTGCGTATGGCGCTGCTGAAGAAGGCGACGGCCTGAGCGATGATTGGGCGGCCCATGGCCAATATTTTGCGCAAAAGACCGTTGCCAGCCCGATTTCCCTCGCCTATAGCCGCGCACATCGGGGCCTTAGCTCAGCTGGGAGAGCGCGTCGTTCGCAATGACGAGGTCAGCGGTTCGATCCCGCTAGGCTCCACCATCATTCCAGAAAAGCCGGATTTCGCGCAGCAGCGAAGTCCGGCTTTTCCGTTGGTCCCCGGCTCCAGTCCGGCGGCAATGGCCCTTCACCCGCTCGGCTTGCCGTTCTAGACCGGCAGCAATAGGGGGATCAGTCCATGTCCAACGCGCCTTTCGCCATTACCGCCGACGACGTAGCCGATGCAGCCCGCATCATCGCGCCCGCCGCCATCGTCACGCCCCTGCTGGAAAATGCGGCGCTGAATGCACTGGTTGGCCGCCGGGTTTTCCTGAAGTTCGAGGGCGCGCAACATACCGGATCGTTCAAGTTTCGCGGCGCCTATAACCGCCTCGCCCGGCTCGACGCGGCTGAGCGCACGGCAGGCGTGGTCGCCTGGTCATCGGGCAATCATGCCCAGGGCGTGGCCGCTGCCGCCCGCCTGCTCGGCATCCCGGCAACCATCGTGATGCCCGCCGACGCGCCCGCGATCAAGCTGGCGAACACCCGCGTGCTGGGTGCAGATGTCGTAACCTATGACCGCCATCGCGACAACCGCGAAGCGATCGCGGCCGAACTGGCGGGCGATCGCGGCGCGACCATCGTGCCGTCCTTCGACGATCCTTTCATCATCGCAGGGCAGGGGACCGCGGGGCTGGAAATCATGGCGCAGGCGCAAGCGGCGGGCGCTTCGGTCGGGCAGATACTCGTCTGCTGCGGCGGCGGTGGCCTGACCGCCGGAATCGCAACGGCGGTGAAAGCTCAGTCACCCGACACCGCCATCTACAGCGTCGAACCGCGCGACTTTGACGACACCGCCCGGTCGCTGCGCAGCGGCGTGCGCGAACAGGTTGCCCCCGGCGCACGCTCCATCTGCGACGCTTTGCTCTCGCCCAGCCCCGGCGAACTGACCCTGCCGATCATGCGGGCGCTGGTGACCGATGGCCTGACCGTCAGCGACGATCAGGTGCGCGACGCGATGCGCTTTGCCTTCTCCACGCTCAAGCTGGTGGTCGAACCGGGCGGCGCCGTCGCACTGGCGGCGATGCTGGCGGGTCTCGCGCCGCCGTGCGACCGGGCAAGCGTCGTCGTCATGTCGGGCAGTAATGTCGATCCGGCAATGTTTGCGCAGATCATCGCCCAATGATCGACCCGCGCGCCATCCGCACCTTCCTGGCTGTCGTGCGTAGCAATTCGATCAGCGGCGGCGCGCGCCTGCTCAACATATCGCAGCCGTCCGTATCCAACGCCATTGCCCAACTGGAACAGACGCTGGGCGTGTCGCTGTTCGAGCGCTCGCGCAGCGGCATCCTGCTGACGCCGGAGGGAGAGGCGCTGCTGCGGCGCGCGGAATCGATCGACAGCCTGCTGCGCGATGCGGAGGCGGAGGTGAAGCTGGCGAGTGCGGGGGTCGCCGGGCCGCTGCGCGTGGGTGGCACGCCCGGCGCGCTGGTCAGCCTGCTGCCCGATGCGATCCGGCGGCTGGAGGAGCAATTCGGCCAGTTTGCGCTGCATGTGGTGGAACGGCCCGACCATGATCTTGCGGCCATGCTGCACCGGGGCGAAATCGAACTGGCCTTCGTCACCACCGGGATAGAGGAGCCGCCGGAGGGGATAGAGGAACGCACTTTCTCGCGCGATCCCTTCGCGCTGATCGTCGGGCGGCAGAATGATCATCTGCGCTCGCGCATTTCGCTGCGCGAGATGAAGGCGATGCGCTGGGTGCTGCCCGAAGCGCGCGGCGCATTCCGGCGGCAGATCGATGCCCTGTTCATGGCCGCCAACGTACCGGCCCCGCAGGACATCATCCGCTGCGATTCCCTGCTGACGACCAAGGCGCTGGTGCGGGGCAGCCGCCGCGTGACGATATTGCCCATGCAGGTGGCGGCGGCGGAACTCTCGATTGGCGTACTGCGCGCAATCGCGATCGAGGAAGCGCAATTCCCGCGCGCGATCGGTGTCCGGCAGGTGGCTGGGCGTCGGTTGTCGCGGCTAGGTGCGGCGCTGCTCGATGTGCTTATCCATAGCTCTAAGCTATGACATTAATAAAAATCATTATTTTTATTATGGCTCAAAACCCGTCATAACAGCGCCAACACAGAGGCTTCGGGAGAGCGCGCCGTGCGGCAACTGATCCGCAACATCAGCATATTCGACGGCACCGGCACCGCCTCTACGCCCGGCGCGGTCCTGATTGATGGCGACCGCATCGCCGCAGTGCTGCGTGACGAGGCTGACATTGTCCAGCTCACTGTCGACAAAGTGATCGACGGGCAAGGCGGCACGTTGATGCCGGGCATGGTCGATTCCCACACCCATCTGACCTGGGGCAGCTCGGTCGAGAAAATCTACCACCAGTTCATCCTGCCCGCCGACGAGCTGAAGGTCGCGGCATGGCGAAACGCCCGCGTGCTGCTGGACCATGGTTTCACTAGCGCCTATTCGGCGGGCGCGCTGGGCGACCATATCGAACCCGAACTGGCTCGCGCAATTGCGGCGGGTGAAACCCCCGGTCCGCGCTTGGTCCCCTCGACGCTCGAACGCAGCCCGGAAGGCGAAGAGGGCGTCGAAACCGGGGACGTGTTCAACGGTCGTGGCGCACAGTCGATGCGCGACTTTGTCGCCTATTGCGCGGATCAGGGCGTTCAGTCGCTCAAGCTGGTGATTTCGGGTGAGGATGCGTTGAAGCCGGGTTCGTCGGGCGATATTCTCTACACCGACGAAGAGATGTTGGCAGCGGGCGAAGCGGCAAAGCAAGCGGGCCTCTGGATCGCCACCCACGCTTACTCGCCCCGCGCCATCCAACTGGCCCTCGAAGCTGGCGCGCGCATTCTCTACCATTGCTCCTTCGCTGACGAAGCCGCGATTGACGCCATGGTCGCGCACAAGGACCAGATTTTCTACGCCCCCGGCCCCGGCGTATCGGTTGCTGCGCTGGAAGCGACCCCGCCGCCCCATATCAACATGGCGTCCATGAAGGCGAGCGCGGCGCAGCGGCTCGAACTGGAAGCCAGGCTGGTGCCTGAATTGAAGCGCCGCGGCGTGCGCGTGCTGATCGGCGGGGACTATGGCTTTCCGTTCAACCCCAATGGCCGCAACGCTCGCGACATCGAACATTTCGTCACCCGTTTCGGCTTCACCCCGGCAGAGGCGTTGAGCGCCGCGACGATGTTGGGCGGGCAGCTGATGGGGCTGGATGTGGGCCAGGTGAAGGCCGGTTATCTCGCCGACCTGCTACTGGTCGATGGTGATCCGACGCAGGACGTGACGATCCTGCAAGATGCCAGCCGCCTCAAGATGATCATGCAGGGCGGCAAATTGCACAAAGCCCCCGTCACCGAGCCGGTAACGGCCTGATAGCGCCACAAGAAAGACGATCATGTTCGATGTTGCGATTATCGGCTGCGGGCCGGTAGGGGCCTTTGCGGCCAATTTGTTGGGCAAAAGTGGCCTGTCGGTCCTGGTGATCGAGAAGGAAGCCAACCCCTATCCGCTGCCCCGCGCGGTGCATCTGGATCATGAGATGATGCGCCTGTTCCAGTCGGCGGGTGTCATTGATCGGGTCGCTGGCGACATGCGCGATACCGAGGGGCATCTCCATGTCGGCGCGGACCATGGCGTCATTCGATATATGGGGACAGTCGGCAGGGCGCGGCCGTTCAGCTGGTCCAACGACTATTTCTTCTACCAGCCCGAACTGGAACAGCATCTGCGCGACGCGCTGGCGGCCCATAGCAATGTGACTGTCCAGCTTGGTGTCGGGTTTGAGGGGCTGACACAAGATACTGATGGCGTGACGCTGCACCTGGCGGGTGGCGACTCCGCACGCGCGCGTTATGTCATCGCCTGCGACGGGTCGCGCAGCGCGGTGCGCAAAGCGCTCGACATCGCGCTGGACGATCTGGATTTTGAGGAACCCTGGCTGGTGGTCGATGCCGAAGTCGATGGCCCCGTCCGCTTCCCCGACCTGTGGGGCGTGCCGGAGGTCGCCGACCTGCAAAAACTCTCAGTGATGATGTGCGATCCCAAGCGTCCCGCAACGATCGTGCCGGGGCGCGGCAATCACCGCCGCTGGGAATTCATGTTGCTGCCCGGTGAAGACGATCAGGCGATGATGGAACCGCATAATGTCGCTGCCTTGGTCGCGCCCTACCTCTCCGTGGTGCCGCACAAGGTGGTGCGCGCAGCAACCTATCGCTTTCATGGTCTGGTCGCCGAGCGGTGGCGGCAGGGCGGCGTCTTTCTGGCCGGGGACGCCGCGCACCAGACGCCGCCCTTTTTCGGGCAGGGCATGTGTCATGGCCTGCGGGACGTGGCCAATCTGGCCTGGAAGCTGGCGGCGGTGGTCAAGGGTGAAGCGCCCGATACGCTGCTCGACACCTATCAGCCCGAACGCGACCCGCATGTTCGCGCCGTGATTTCTGCCGCGGTAGGTGCTGGTCGCTACATTTGCGTGCTGGACCCGCAGGCCGCCGCTGCCCGTGACGCCGAGATGCGCGAAGCGGCGAAGGGCGGGCAGCAAGGCACTGCTGCCGACCTGATCCCCGCCATTTCGACCGGCATCGTGGCGCTCGGCACGCCGGGTGCTGGCGAACGCTTCATCCAGCCGCGCGTTGGCGGCAAGCTGCTGGACGATGTGACCGGCAATGGCTGGCGGTTGTTCGCACGCCATGCCGTCCCAGCGCACGGCGATGTGACCGTGGTAGCGCTCGACACGCTGGACGATGGCGGCGCGATCGCCGCTTGGCTCGACGCGCGGGGCGCGAACGCGCTGCTGCTCCGTCCCGACCATTATGTTTTCGGCACCGGTGAACCGGCGGACCTGATTGCGCTGCGCGATGCGCTGATCGCCGGAACCGTTGTTCAGGAGATTGCGGTATGACACTGACCCTTGCCCAGGCACAGACCATCATCGACACCGCCCTGGCGCAGCCGCGCGGTGACAATCCACCGGCGCTTGCCGTCGTCGTGCTGGACGCAGGCGCGCATCCCGTCGCCTTCGCGCGGGAAAATGGCGCCAGCCTGTTCCGTTTCGACATTGCCAAGGCCAAGGCGACGGGGGCACTGGGGATGGGCGCGGACACCCGCGTCATTGCCGGGCGTGCCGCCAACAATCCGGCCTTCTTTCAGAGCGTGGTGGCCGTCACTGGCGGTCAGCTTGCTCTGTCACCCGGCGGCGTCCTGATCCGTGAGTTGGAAGGCGCGGTGATTGGCGCCGTCGGGATCAGCGGCGACACTGGCGATTGCGATGAAGCCTGCGGCATCGCTGGCATATTGGCCGCCGGCCTGACCCATGGAGACGTGAAATGAAGTTGCGCAGCATCGAATTGTCGCTGCCCGGCGCGGCGGAGGCGGCGGCCTTCCTGAGCGACATCTGGGGTATGGCGCCTGCGGCGGTCGAAGGGCAAACCCATTATCTGCGCGGGTCGGGCAGCTTTCCCTACCTGATCGCGCTGGAGGAATCGGCGGACTGCTATGTGCGGTCCACGACCTTCGTCTGCACCGCCGATCGGCTGGAGCAGCTCAAGCGATCGGTGACCGCAGCCGGGTTGATTACCGCACCAGTCGTGTCGGAAGATTTGGGCGGCGGTCATGGCATCATCGTCGAACTGGCCGAAGGCGAATTGCTGCGCTTTCTGGTTGACTCCGAAGAGGTCGCCCCGATCGAGGGGCATGATCTGCCGGTCAAGCTGACTCATGTGGTTTTCAACAGCATTGACGCGGAAATGACAGGCCATCTGGCTGAGGATGCGCTGGGTTTCCGCGTGTCGGACCGGACCAAGGGCATGGTGTTCGTGCGCTGCAATGACTCGCACCATTCGACCGCCTTTGCCCGATCGGGCTTTGCCAGCCTGAATCATATCGCGTTCGAGATGGAAGATCTGGACGCGGTGATGCGCGGCATCGGCCGCCTGCGTGACCAGAATATGGCGCCGGCCTGGGGGCCGGGCCGCCATGGTCCGGGTGCCAATGTGTTTGCTTATTTCATTGCCCCGTTCGGCCCGGTCATCGAATTTTCGACCGCAGTGAACAAAGTGTCCGACGATTATCCAGTGGGCGCACCGGATGACTGGACTTGGCCTGCCAAGCGGATCGACCAGTGGGGCATGTCCGACAAGGATTTCGACGGCCTGCGCGCCGCCGAGGAAAAATTCCGCCATCGCCGCGACTGGGAAGCCAGATCGCTGGACGTCCTGACAGAGGGAAATATCTAATGCGTTACGTCAGCTTCCGCCGCCCAGACGGCACTGCCAGCTTCGGCCGTCTGGACGGCGAAACCATCGTCGAACTGGCGAGCAATGCCGTGCCGAGCCTGAAGGCCGCACTGACCGACGGCAGCCTCGCTGCGCTGGCCGATGGCGCATCCTTTGCCGCCGCTGATGTCGTGCTGCTGCCGGTCATTCCCGATCCCGCCAAAATCCTGTGCGTTGGCCTTAACTATGCCGAGCATGTCAAGGAAACCGGCCGCGAGCAGAAGGCGCATCCCGCCATCTTCGTGCGTTATGCCGACAGCCTGGTTGCCGATGGCCAGCCGATGGTGAAACCCGCCGTAACCGAGCGTTTCGATTATGAAGGGGAGCTTGCGGTCGTGATCGGCAAGCCCTGTCACAAGGTCGTAGTCGCCGACGCCATGGCCTATGTGGCAGGTTATAGCGCGTTCAACGACGGGTCCGCCCGCGACTGGCAGCGCCACAATATCCAGTTCACGCCGGGCAAGACCTTCCCCGGCACCGGCGGCTTTGGTCCCGCGCTGGTGACGCCGGACGAGATCGCTGATCTGGGCGCGCTGCGTGTCCAGACCCGGTTGAACGGCGACATCGTGCAGGACCAGCCGGTCAGCGACATGATCTGGGATATCCCCACGGTCATCGAATATATTTCCGCCTTCACCCCGCTTAGCCCCGGCGATGTCATCGCCACCGGCACGCCGGGCGGTGTCGGCGATAAACGTACCCCACCGCTCTACATGAAGGCCGGGGACAAGGTGGAGGTCGATATCGGCACCATCGGCACGTTGACCCACCGCATCATCGACGAAGCCTGAATATCTACCGACGACCCAATTAAAAGAAGGGGAGGAGTTACCATGCGTAAGTTTACTATTTCGATCGCAGCGCTCGCCAGCGCGAGTGTCTTTGCTCTGGCCGTACCGGCCATGGCGCAGGATGGTGCGCCGCAGGCGGCGGCAGAGGACGCCAGTTCCGACATCATCGTCACCGCCCAGCGGCGGCAGGAGAAGGTAACGGAAGTGCCGATCTCCATCACTGTCGCCAATCAGGCGCAACTGGAGCGGCAACAGGTCAATACGGTCAATGATCTGGCCCGCATTGCACCAAGCCTTGAAATCAACTCGGCGCCGGGTCAGAACACCGGCGGCGGCGGTGCAATCCGTGGCGTTGGCACACAGACATTCTCGCCCGGTGCGGTTGCATCGGTGGGCGTTGTCGTCGATCAGGTAAGCCAGGGAAATGCCAACATTTCCGACCTGTTCGACGTGTCGCGGATCGAAGTGCTGAAGGGGCCGCAGGGAACGCTGTTCGGCCTGACGACATCGGCTGGCGTCATCAACATCACGACCAATGCGCCTGATCCCACCGGCTTTTCCGCCCGTGTGCGGACCGAATTGTCTGATGCTGGCACTGCTGGTTCGAACTATGGCAATCAGGTGATACAGGGCGTCGTCAATATCCCCACCGGCACGAACAGCGCCCTGCGCGTTTCAGGCGTTACGAACCTTCGCCAGGGCGTCAATTACAACACCGTCGCCGGTGGTTGGATTGACAATAATCGTTATGGCGCACGAGCGCGTTTCCTTTGGGAGCCGACGGCTGATCTCACCATCAATGTCATCGGCGATTATACAAAATCGACGAGCGATTATGGCGGCGATTTCTTCACCTATCTCTCCGCGCCCGATTTGACGGCGGAGCTGGGAAGCTGCGGCATCACTGCCGGCAACGGCAATCAGGATGTCTGTACGCAACTCAATCCAATGCAGCGCAACCAGAACTATGGTGGCTCGCTGCAAATCGATTATGATGCCGGTCCCTTCACGATCAGCTCGATCAGCGCCATTCGGCGGTCGACGCAAAAAGCCGGGCGGGGCAGCATCAATCGCGTCGATGGTCTTTCGACCATATTATACACGGGGCCGACGGACAATAAGATCGATCTGCTTACCCAGGAATTGCGGCTTTCTTCGCCCGCTAACCAGACGGTCGAATATACTGTCGGCGCCTTTGTATCTCGCCAAAAGACCGTTCAGCAGCCAGAACCGTTCAGCATCGTGATTTCTCCGTTTCCAGGTGTGCAGATACCTGTCGTGAACGATCCTGGTGCCCTCAATGAGGCGATGGACGAATCGATGGCCGTTTATGGGCAATCAACCGTTCATCTCAGCGAGGCATTGCGATTGATCGCGGGTGGCCGTTATACGGCGGCACGGCTGTCGCTCGACAGCACGCCTGTCGGTAGCGTTTTGTCCCGCTCCAAGCTGAATACGGAAAAGTTCTCCTACAAGCTTGGCGCTCAATATGATTTGGCGCGCGATACGATGGTGTATGGATTTGTGGCGCGCGGTTTCAAGGGTGGACAGGTCTCCATCCCGACCGGTGGCACGCCAGTCATTCTGCAACCGGAAGTTCCCACCAGCTATGAAATCGGCCTCAAAAGCACCTTGTTCGGTGGTTGGGTTCTGGATTTGAGCGCCTTCTATCAAAAGGTCCGCAACTTTCAGGCGCAGAACTGCAAGGTTAATCCTGCTACCGCCCAACTCGAATGTTTGCAGGCCAACATCAGCGAAATCAAATCGCGTGGTGCTGAAATCAATCTGTTTGGCAAGGTTACCGATCATCTGACGATCAACACCGGCTTCATCTATTCCAAGACGACTTATCCGGGCGGTTTCGTGGGTAGCGATCAGTCCGATCTGGGCGGAGCGCAAATCGCATTTGCACCGAGATACAAGTTCACCTTCTCGGGCGAATATGAACAGCCTTTGACGGAGCGCTTTTCCGCCTTTGTGGCAGGCGATGCGGTTTGGAAATCGCGGATTCGCTATGAACAGACGTCGAACATCAATACCACATTCGCCAAGCACTGGATTGCGGGCGGCCGGATCGGCGTACGGACTGAGGATGAGCGCTTCTCCGTGGCGGTCTTTGCCCGCAATCTGTTCGACAAGCATGAGCCGTCCTTGTTCCTGACCGGCGGTACCGAGTTGCTGGCGCTTTATGGGCCGCAGTCCTTCCGTCAGGTTGGCCTGCAACTCGACGCGAAGTTCTGATGATGAAGGGGCATGGCTGCGCATTTCGCGTCGCCATGCCCTGTTTGTTTGAACCGGGGCGGCTAGGATAGAGCGCATGAGCGACATCAGACATGCAATAGCTGCCATGGGAACAGGCCTTGGTCCCAACGTCCTGACTCAATGCCGCGCATTGTTCGATACGGAACAGTCGGCCTTAAAGGCGGCTGTGCCGGTGACGCAGGGCGACATTGCCTATGGCCCGCATGAACGCCACCGGCTGGATGTCTACGCGCCGCTGGGCGCCACCGGCCACGCGCCGGTGCTGGTCTTTGTCCATGGCGGCGGGTTTCTGAAAGGCGACAAGGGAGGGGCGGATGCCTGGCCCAACGCCAATGTCGGGCGGATGGCGGCACAGGTGGGCTTCGTCGGCGTGGTCATCAACTACCGGCTCGCCCCCGATCATATGTGGCCTGCCGGGTCGGAGGATGTTGCGGCGGTGGTTGCGTGGCTCAAGCCGAATGTTGCGCAGCATGGCGGCGATCCTGATCGGATCGTGCTGGCTGGCACATCGGCGGGGGCGGTGCATGTTGCGGGCTATCTCAAGCTAGCGGGGGACGCGGATATTTCCGGTGCGGTGCTGCTGTCGGGCCTCTATGGCTACACACCGCTGGATGAGCGGGATCTGCTCTATTATGGCGACGCGGCGCTCTATCCAGAGCGGATGCCGATGGAGGCGGTTGCCGCCACCACATTGCCGCTGCTGGTCGGCTGTGCGCAATATGATCCGCCGCGCTTTCAGGCTGAATTTCTGGGGCTGATGCAGGACCGAATGACCCGTCACGGCGCGATGCCGCGCGCCGTCATCATGACCGGCCACAATCATTATACGATGCCGATGCATCTGGGCACCGCCGACCGGCGGCTGGCCGACGAGATATGCGCCTTCGTGCGCGACATAAGCCATTGAATAGGGAGATGATATGATGCTGGACCGCAGGACGATGCTGGCAGCCGGAATAGCGGCGGCTGGCGCAATGGCGGCACCCGCGATCGGTGCGCGCAAGGCTGCGGGCAACCCGGCTTTTCCCAAAGGCTTTCTGTGGGGCGTGGCGACTGCGCCGCACCAGATTGAGGGCAATAATGTTGCCAGCGATCTGTGGTTTCTGGAAAACCAGCAGCCCACCATATTTGCCGAACCCTCGCGTGACGCCTGCAACAGCTTTGCGCTGTGGGAAACCGATCTCGACATCGTCAAGACCATGGGTCTCAACTGCTATCGCTTCGGCATCGAATGGGCGCGGATCGAGCCGGAGAAAGGCTTGTTCAGCCAGGCGATGCTGGACCATTACAAGGCGCTGATCGAGGGCTGCCGCGCGCGCGGCCTCGCCCCGATCGTGACGATGAGCCACTTCACTGCGCCGCGCTGGTTCAGTGCGCAGGGTGGCTGGACCAACCCGGAAAGCGCGGACCTGTTCGCGCGCTATTGCGACCGGGCGATGCGGGCGCTGGGCGCCGGCATCCACAATGTCATCACCTTCAACGAACCCAATATCCTGTTGCTGCTCAAGCCCATGTTGCCGCCACAGGTTTGGGAAGTTCAGAAACTGACGCTGGAAACCGCGGCCAAGCGTCTGGGCGTGCCGAAATTCCTGTCCGCCAATGTCGCGGGGGTCGACGATCTGCCTGCGCTGCAAAAGGGGCTGCTCGCGGCGCACAAGGCGGGCAAGGCTGCGATCAAGGCGGTGCGGCCGGACCTGCCCGTCGGCTTTTCGCTGGCGATGATGGACGATCAGGCGGTGGGCAGGAACAGCGTGCGCGACGCGATGCGGCAGGAACTTTATGGCGCATGGCTGGATGTCGCCAAGGCCGATGATTTCATGGGCGTACAGAATTACGAGCGCGCGTTGTGGACCGATAAGGGCCGTCTGCCCGCGCCCGCGGGATCGATCGTCAACTGGAGCGGCACCGAAGTGTGGGCGCCTTCGCTAGCGGGCGCGGTGCGTTATGCTCATGCAGCCACAGGTGTACCGATTTTGGTGTCGGAACATGGCGTTGGCACGACCGACGACAGCATCCGCCAAAGCTTCATCCCGGCAGCGCTTGCTGACCTAAAAAAGGTGATCGATGATGGCGTGCCGGTGCAGGGCTATTGCCACTGGTCGCTGCTCGACAATTTCGAGTGGATTTTCGGCTACAAGGTCAAGTTCGGCCTGCACAGCGTCGATCCGCTGACCTTTGCCCGGACGGCCAAGCCAAGCGCGGCTGTCTATGGCGCGATCGCGCGCCGCAACGCGCTGTAGGGGCGCGGTCTGATGACTCCGGTCCTGTCGATCCCGCGTGAGGCGGGGATCAGCTTTGCTATCAATGCGACGCTGAGCCTTACCTTTTTCCTTGGTGTATTCGGGCTGGATAGGCGTGCCCTGTCCTGGAGTATGCCCGATGCACTGGCGTTCGATTTCGTGCCGCAAAGCATCGCGGTGTCGCTGATGAGCGCGCTGGTTCCGGCACTAATCGCCCGCAAACGTTTTGCCCTGGCCATCGGGCTGCGGCCAATCGTGCTGCGCGCGATCGCCTTTGCGCTGGCGGGGGCCGCGTTAGGCGGATTGATCGCTTTTTTGATGGGCAGTGCCGGTTTCTCTCCTGTCGACTGGCACGCCGCACTCGTTATGAAACTGACCTACGGCGGGGCGCTCGGCGCGCTTATAACAAGCCTGACATTGCAGAGGATGACCCGATGAAATTGCTTCCCTTGGCCTTGACGCTGGCCGTCGTAACCCCTGCATTTGCCCAGCCTGATGTCCGGATGGAAAGCGTGGCTGCGCTCGATCAGAGCAAGGCTATCGCTCTTTATCCCGACCAGCCTGCGGTCGCGGCGGTGCAGGATGAGCAATGGTCGCACATGCAGATGACCATCGGCACCAATGCCATGGACAATATCATGGTCCGCAATGTCGTGCGGCCGACCATCACCCCCTATCTGCCCGACCCGGCCAAGGCGACCGGTGCCGCCGTGATCGTCGCGCCGGGCGGCGCATTTATGACGCTGTCGATGACGGCGGAGGGGAGCGACGTCGCGCGCTGGCTGGCCGATCATGGCGTTGCGGCCTTCGTGCTGAAATATCGGCTGAACCCGACGCCGCGGGACGACAAGGCGTTTCTGGGTGCCATGGGCGCGCGATTTGCCGACGCCGCCAAGCCCGGTGCGGTACGCACGATCGAAGAACCGCGCGCAACGCAGGATGCGCTCAAGGCGCTGGAAATCGTGCGCAGTCGCGCGGCGACCTGGGGCATCGATCCTGCCCGGACAGGCATGATCGGCTTTTCGGCAGGCGCGATGACGACGCTCAACGTCGCGCTGGAGGGGAAGGGTGAGCAGCGCCCGGCCTTTATCGGCTATATTTACGGCCCAATGACGCAGATCGCCGTACCATCGGATGCGCCGCCGATGTTCAATGCGATCGCAATGGACGATGGCCTGTTCAAGGGGCAGGGCTTCGCCCTTGTCGAGGCATGGCGCAAGGCGGGTCGTCCGGTTGAACTCCACGCCTATGAGCGGGGCGACCATGGCTTTGGCGCGGGCAAGCCCGGTACGACGACCATGGGCCTGATGCCGCAATTTTTCGCCTGGATGGAGGCACGCGGCCTTCTGTCCAAGCGTCCATAATCCAAGGAATCCAGACCATGTCGAAAGCCCTCCGCCTTGCCGCGCTGCTGGCCTGCACTGCCTTTGCAACCCCGCTCCGCGCCGACGATCTAGCCGACGGCTTCCGCAATCCGCCGCAATCGGCGCGTCCGCGCGTCTGGTGGCACTGGATGAACGGCAACGTGACCAAGGACGGGATATCCAAAGATCTCGACTGGATGGCGCGGATGGGGATTGGCGGGGTCCAGAATTTCGACGCCAGCCTCCAGACGCCGCAGATTGTCCCGGAACGGCTGGTCTATATGACCGATGGGTGGAAGGATGCGTTCCGCCATGCGGTCAGGATGGCGGACGCCAAGGGGCTTGAATTTGCCATCGCGGCTTCGCCCGGCTGGAGCGAGACGGGCGGTCCGTGGGTGAAGCCGCAGGACGCGATGAAGAAGCTGGTCTGGTCCGAAACGCTGCTGGCCGGTGGCCAGCGCGTCAAGGGCGCGCTGGCATCGCCGCCGTCAGTGACCGGGGGCTTCCAGAGCGCGAAATTCGTCGATCCGCTGGCTATGGATGCTGAGGTGGCGCAGCAGCCTGCTTTCTATCGCGACGCGCTGGTGCTGGCTTATCCTGTGGTCGCGCAAAGCCTGCCGACCCCGACGATCAGCCAGGGCGATGGCAAATCTGTCGACGCTGCGCCCCTGTTCGACAATGAGTTGGACAGTGTCGTGCAAGTTGCAAAGGGCGATCCGGCCAAGCCCGGTATGTTGGTTCTGGACTATGGTAAAGCTGTCACGGTGCGGTCGGCCAGCCTGTTCATTCCCCATGCGCGACCGCCCTTTGGCGACCCGGAATATCTGCCCGCGCTGGAGGCGGAGAAAGACGGCGCCTGGCAACGCATTGGCGCATTTCCGCTGACCGAGGCGACGACGACGATTGGGTTCGCGCCCGTGACCGCGCGTCGCTTTCGGCTGGTGCTGGCCCCCAACAACGGGGTGAAGGCACCGAGCCTTGGCGATGGCGTACCCGGCGCGATGAAGTTTGATGTCTTTGCCCAGCCACCCAAACCGACGCTGGCGATCGGCGACCTGCGGCTGTTCGCCGAAGCGAAGATCGACCAATATGAGGTCAAGGCGGGCTTTGCGATCATTGCAGACTATAACAGGCTGAGCGATGGCGCGGCGCAGAGCGGCCCGGCGGTCGATCCGGCCCGCGTCGTCGATCTGACCAGTCATCTGCGGCCCGACGGCACGCTCGACTGGACCGCGCCAAAGGGGAGCCAGTGGCGTATCGTCCGCATGGGCTATTCGCTGACCGGCAAGACCAACCATCCCGCAACCCCCGAAGCGACGGGGTTGGAGGTCGACAAATATGATGCCGATGCCGTGCGCCGCTATCTGGAAACCTATCTGTCCATGTATCGCGACACGGTCGGTCCCGAATGGATCGGCAGCAAGGGCATCCGCGCGCTGCTGACCGACAGTATCGAGGTCGGCGCGTCCAACTGGACGCCGCGCATGGTCGAGGAGTTCAAAGCGCTGCGCGGCTATGATCCGGTGCCGTTCCTGCCGACGCTGACCGGGACGATCGTCGGATCGCCTGCGCAAAGCGACGCTTTCCTGCATGATTATCGCCAGACGCTGGCCGACCTGCTGGCCGATGCCCATTATGGCACGGTGGCGAAAGTGGCGCATGAGCAGGGACTGACAGTCTATGGCGAGGCGCTGGAAAATGCGCGCCCGGTGCTGGGTGACGATCTGGCCATGCGGTCCCATACCGATGTGCCGATGGCGGCGATGTGGACCTTCAATCGCGGCGCCGCGCCGCGCCCGACGCTGATCGGCGACATGAAGGGCGCCGCGTCGGTCGCGCATATCTATGGCCAGAATATCGTGTCGGCTGAATCGATGACGTCGGCCTTCTCGCCCTGGGCCTTTGCGCCGTCGGACCTCAAGCGGGTGATCGATCTGGAGTTTGCGTCTGGCGTCAACCGGCCAATCGTCCATACGTCGGTCCATCAGCCGGTCGATGACAAGCTTCCGGGGCTTAGCCTGATGATATTCGGGCAATATTTCAACCGGCACGAAAGCTGGGCAGACATGGGCAAGCCGTGGGTCGATTATATGGCGCGCACCGGCTTTCTGCTCCAGCAGGGCCGCGACAGCGCCGATGTCGCCTATTTCTATGGCGAGGATACGCCGATCACGTCGCTGTTCGAACATGGCGTGCCGACCGACCTTCCGACCCGCCATGCCTATGATTTCGTCAATGCCGACATAGTGGCGAAGAAACTGACGGTCGATGGCGGGGAACTGGTCGCGCCCAGCGGCGCGCGTTACCGGGTGCTCTATCTGGGCGGCACCAGCCGGGTGATGACGCTGGCCACGCTTCAGCGGATCGCAGCGCTGGTCGATGCCGGGGCGACGCTGATCGGCATGGCTCCTGAACGCGCGCCGGGGCTGAAGGATGATGCGGCGGCATTCAAGGCGCTGGTCGACGCGCTGTGGAGTGGCGGCGCGACCGGCAAGGGCCGGGTGATCGCCAGCCGCGATGTCGAGGGCGCTCTGGCCAGCGCCGGTGTCGGTCCCGATTTCCGGGTGACGCAGGGCGGGGCGGACAAGGATTATCGCTTCGTCCATCGCAAGCTGGCCGATGGCGACCTTTATTTCGTCAACAACCGCACCGACCGGGCAGGGCCGATCGAGGCGCGATTCCGTGTGACCGGCAAGCAGCCTGAAATCTGGCGCGCGACCGATGGCAAGGTGGAGCCTGTCTCCTATCGCACCGAGGGTGGCGAGACGGTGATCTCGATCGACGTTGCAGCGGAGGACGCTTTCTTCATCCTGTTCCGCATGCCTGCCGCTGCGCCGTCGATGACGGTTCCGGCGAAGATCGCAAAGATGGTCGGGAGCATCGCCACCCCATGGAGCGTCCGCTTTCAGCCGGGACGCGGTGCGCCGCAGGGCGTTGAGATGCCGACCCTGACGCCGCTGGAGGCAAGCGCCGATACGAGGGTCAAATATTTCTCCGGCACCGCTACCTACACCACCCGCTTCACCCTGCCCAAGGGGGTCAAGCCTGGCGCGCCGCTGTGGATTGACCTCGGCAAGGTCGGTGATCTCGCGCAGGTCAGCGTCAATGGACAGGCGGCAGGCACGGTCTGGCTGGCCCCTTATCGGCTCGACATCGGCAAGCTGGTCAAGCGCGGCGCGAATGCATTGGAGGTGAAGGTTGCCAATCTGTGGGTCAATCGCCTGATCGGAGATCAGCAACCCGGCGCGCAGAAGGTAACCTTCACCGCCGCACCCACCTATATGCCCGACGCACCGCTGCGGCCGTCCGGGCTGATCGGGCCGGTGACGTTGGTGGCGGAGTAGCGGGTCAGATGCGCCGGGCGATCGCGCCCGCCGCCCAGCCCATGCCGACCGCCATTGCAATGGCGGTCAGGCCGTAGAGGAAGGACCAATGTTCCGCCGCCGTCGCCATAAATTGTTCAAAGCCCGATTTGCGCACGGTGATGTCGCGGACGGCGGCGGCAACGACCCGGCCGTCCTGCACCAGAAACGTCTCGGCGGTATAATCGCCCACGATCACGCGGGCCGACAGGGGTAGCCGGGCGCGATACAGCACGCCGTCGCTGATCTCGACCGTGCCGGGGCGCTCGACGAACAGGCCGGATCGTTCGCGCAAGTCCACCAGTCCCTGCTGGAACCGGCTCAGCTCCGCGCTTTCGTTGAGCGAGGAGGGCGACAATTGCAGCTTGTCGACGCCCAGCTCGTAGATGGCGGCAGTGCGCTGATCGACGATGCGGTCGATCGGGCGGGAGGATGCCATGGCGTAGAAGCTGGGTGCGGAGCGGAAGCTGGCGCGATCGGCATTGACCCAAATGCCGGCCACCTTCTGCTTTTCACGCATCGTGATCGACTGTTCCGGCCCTTTAAGCACGACGACGATGTCGGCGGGTTTTTCCGGGCGGACGCCATCGGGATAGACGATCGCGCCGAACAGGAGGAGGTCCGCGCCGGTGAAGCTATACTGGATCTCAATGTCGCGCTGCGACACGTCCGGCACCAGTTGCGGGGCGTTGGCTGCCACCAGCAGCAGCGCGGGGGCCAGCCGCCACAGGTCGCGCCGCCGCATCAGCTCAGTTCTATCGTGAAGATTTCATCGGGCCGCCAGCCTAGCCCCAGCGCCATGCGCGCAGCGACCAGCAGGACGATGAAGGCCAGCAGTACGCGCAGATATTCCGGCCGGATCGTCATCGACAGGCGGGTGCCGACCTGCGCGCCGGTGACGCTGCCGATCAGCAGCAGCATCGCCAGCACCAGATCGACCGCCTTGGTCGTCATCGCGTGCATCATCGTCGTCGCCATGGTGACGAACAATATCTGGAACAGCGACGTGCCGACGACCGACTGGGTGGTCATGCCCAGCAGATAGAGCATGGCGGGGACAAGGATGAAGCCGCCACCCACGCCCAGCAGCATCGTCAAAATGCCGGTCGCCATGCCCAGCAGCAGCGGCGCAAGCGGCGAGATATAGAGGCCGGAGCGATAGAAGCGCCAACGCATCGGCAGCGCGGCGACGAGCGGGTGGTGCCGCCGTTTGCGGGCCTGAACGCGCTTGCCGGTCTTGAGCGCAACCAGCGCCTGGATCGATTCCTTGGCCATCAACAGGCCGATGCCGCCCAGCATCAGGACGTAGAGGATGCCGATGACCGTATCGATCTGCCCCAGATATTGCAGCAGGCGGAAGATCAGGACGCCCAGCCCTGCGCCGACCACACCGCCTGCGATCAGGACGCCGCCCATGCGAAAATCGACCGTGCCGCGCGATATGTGGGTGACAACGCCCGATACGCTGGCCCCAGTGACCTGCGAGGCGGCGGATGCGGCGGCGACGGTGGGGGGGATGCCGTAGAAGATCAGCAGTGGGGTCGTCAGAAATCCGCCGCCCACGCCGAACATGCCCGACAACAGGCCAACGACGCCGCCCAGGCCGATAATGACCAGCGCGTTCACCGAGAGATTGGCGATGGGCAGGTAAAGATCCATGGCCTGTCCGGGGGTAGTGGTAAAATGTGTCGAGTGAAAGCGGCGCGATGCCCCGCGCGTCAAAAATCTGCGGCCAGGGTGATGGCAAGGCCGGAGGCGGGGGCTGCGCGACCGGCAACCCGTTCCCGCCATTCGATCGCGATCCGGGCGGGGACGTTGGGCAGGGGCAGGCGGACCTGCATTTCCGGGCCGATGTCGATCCGCTCGACGCCGGGCTGCGCGCCGCCGGACAGGGCCGCGCCGATGCGCAGCCTTGATGTGCTGACTGGCGCGAGTAGCGAGACTTTGCCGTCGATGAAGGCGTCGCGCTGGTTGAAGCCGACCATGCCCGCCTGTGCATAGGCTTCCGCCTCCAGCCCCCGTCCGACCGGCGTGGGGCCAAAGCCGCCGACGGCCATTACCGTTGTCGCGTTGCGTGCGCCTTGGCCGAGCGCGATGCGGCGCTCGACGGCCAGGCTGACGGGGATGGTGCGGACGGGCTGGATAGCGAGGCCGATAGCGGCTTCTGGCGCGGCGGGGCGCTGGAGCGCGCTGGTTGCGCGGGCATAGGCGACGGTGCGGCTTGGGGCGGTGGGGGTCAGGTCATAGTCGATGCGTAGCCCGGCCTGCGATGCGCCCAGTCGGCCGATGGCGGCATCGGTCGGCGATGTGCCATTCTCCCGCCACAACATCCAGGCGCTGCCATGCCAGCGATCCGGGCGGGTCGGCGCGGGCAGGAGCAGCGGCGCGGACAGGAGCAGCGGCGCGGGGGAGGGGCTGCCACGATTATAGTCGGGGTCGGTCGCATAATGGCGGTTGGCGAAGGCCATGGAGAAGGCGATGAAATCGAGCAGGTCCACCGGCATGGCGTCGGGGACTTGCGTAGGTTGAGCGGCCGTTAATGCCGGGTTGGCGAAGGGGCTGGATGATCCCCTATGGATTGCCCATTGCAGGTGCGGCCGAGGGGGGGCTTTCGCGATCGCTGGCTGAATTAGGGTTGGCGACGCGACAGGCAGGCGCGGTGCTACTACTGCTGCAAATTCCGGGATCGGGATGAAGGGCGGGGGCGGTGCTGGCTGGCTGAACAGGCGTGCCGCGACCCAGCCCACCATCAGCAAGGCGAAGAAACGGATCGGGCGTCCGCTGGCTTTGGGGGCGGTGCTGGCGATCATGGGTCGGACCGCATGTCGGGAAAGCGATGCTGCGTCTTGTCCCAGACGAGGGGGCGGCCAAGCAATGAGCGGACATATTGGAAGATGGCGCGACGAGCCGCGAGGATGGCGATGAGGTTGGCAATGAAGGTGCGCGGCACCGCACCCATCCCGTAGCGCCAGCCATAGGCCTGCCCCACGAACAGCGCGCGCATCAGGCCGCGCCAGCTCATCAGCCCGACATTGACCCACAGCAGAGCCACGATCGTGGGAGACAGCGGGCGAGGCGGGATCGGCCGGAAAAGGCCGATCAGCCAGAGCATCCCCCATAGGGCCACAGTCATATAGGCAGCGAACAGGACGAAGGCGGACAGGGCAGCGCGCCGGTCGCGCAGCCGCATCCACCATTCGGCTGGTCCGCCGCGCCAGCCCATCCGGTCCCATCCGGCCAGCGAAATGCCGACGATCCACCGGGCCTTCTGCTTGACCGCGCTGTCGATCGTGTCGGGGAAATATTCGCGGGTTGCGACCAGGTCACCGTCCGCGTCGCGCATCCGCACGAATATGCCGCGCCCGCCATTGTCGCGGATCCGCAGGCCCGCCTCATAATCCTCGGTCAGCGATGACGGGTCGAACGGGCCATGGGCCGGATCGTCGGCCAGTGCTGCCAGCGTGTCCCGCTCGAACGCGCAGGCGACCCCGGCGGACGGCACCGATGCGCCCAGCGCTTCACGCACGGTCAGATATTTGCCATGGCTTTCCGCAAACTCATCGCAATAATGATTGGCGATGGCGCGGGACAGCCAGGTGCCGCGACCGGTAAGTGGCAGCACCGGCAATTGCACCAGCTGGAACCGGTCGATCAGCACGTCGAACAGGCGGATCTCATCGGCATGGACGACATCTTCGGCGTCATGCAAAACGACTGCCTTATAGCGAAATCCGTCCCGTCGCTCCTCGTCCAGCATGGCGCGCCACAGGACATTGAGGCAATCGGCCTTGGTCGTGGGGCCGGGATGCGGGTTGATGCCCAGCAGGATGCGGGGTTCACCCTGCGCCACGGCGGCGATAGCGTCGATCGTCGCGGGATCATTGGGATAGGCGCCGATAAAGATGCGATAATCGGCCTGACCCCAGCGTCCCAGCGCATGGCGCAGCATCGGCCCGATCACGTCTGCCTCTCGCCAGGCGGGGACGAAGATAGCGATGCGACCGGGGGAGGGCGATGACGGCAGGGTCGCGGTCGTCATCCGGGCATGGCGGCCATAAATGAACAGGTCACGCCACGCCTTGCGCGCCAGAAACAGCAGGTCGATCAGAAAATCATCGATCCCGCCAATGGCCAAGCCAACGACGGCGAAGAGCAGGATTTCATGATGAAGGATCGCAAGGCCCGCGACCAGCATGTCCCCCAAAGCCTTGACCCCCATGCCTCGACAGGGGAGAGGATGGCATTGGTGTCAGCAGCTTCCAAGTCTTTTGCGTAATTTATGCAAACGGGTGGCGATAAAATAGGACGAACAGAAGAATGACAAAGCCGCGTCCGTCGGTATTGCGCGAATTTCTGGCCGGGCAGGCGGGCAGCGCTGTGTTGCTGATGATCGCAGCGGCGCTGGCGATGCTGCTCGCCAACTTGCCGGGTGGAGGCGGACATATTTACCACGACCTGATCCATGCGCAGGTCGGTCCGGTCCTGACCCCGAAGCTGGGACCGATGACGGTCCATTTGTGGATCAATGACGGGTTGATGGCGATTTTCTTCCTGCTGGTCGGGCTGGAAATCAAGCGCGAGTTTCTGGACGGCGGGCTGTCGACCTGGGAGCGGCGGCGGCTGCCGATACTCGCGGCGGTTGCAGGCATGGCGGTGCCGGCTTTGGTCTATCTGGCGGTGACGGGTGGGCGGGCGGACCTTGCCAACGGTTGGGCCATCCCCGCCGCGACCGACATCGCTTTTGCGATTGGCGTGCTGGCGCTGCTGGGCGACAGGGCGCCGGCCTCGCTCAAACTGTTTCTGACAGCGGTGGCGATTGTCGATGATATGGGGGCGGTGGCGATCATCGCGCTGGTCTATAGTCAGGGGCTGGATATGGCTGCGCTGGCCGGGGCTGCGGCGGTTCTGCTGGTGATGGTCGGGCTGAACCGGGCGGGGGTGAAGGCGCTGATCCCCTATCTGATCGGCTTTGTGCTGCTCTGGTATCTGATGCTCTTGTCGGGCGTCCATGCGACGGTCGCGGGCGTCCTGGCCGCCATGACGATTCCCATACGTTGCACGCCCGGCGCGCCCGATGCGGACGATAGCCCGCTGCACCGGCTGGAACATGGCGTGCATCCATGGAGCGCCTATCTGATCGTGCCGCTATTTGGTTTTGCCAATGCCGGGCTGACGCTGAACGCGCAGGTGTTCGGTGCGCTGCTGGCTCCCTTGCCCCTGGGCGTGGCACTGGGCCTGTTTGTGGGCAAGCAGATCGGGGTGTTCGGCAGCGTGTGGATTGCGACGAAATTGGGCATTGCCGAGCGGCCAGCGGGCGCGAACTGGGCGCAGGTTTATGGCATGGCGATGCTGTGCGGCATCGGTTTCACCATGAGCCTGTTCATCGGCGCGCTCGCCTTCCCCGGATCGGCATTGTTGGTCGAGGAGGCCAAGGGCGGGATTTTGATGGGGTCGCTGGTTTCGGCTCTGGCGGGCTATGCCCTCTTGCGCTGGATCGCGCCATCGCCGCGTTAGGCGGGTTCGCCAAGGCGGGATTCTTATGCTATACCCTTGACTGCTGCCTTTGTGCGCATTGCACGATGCAGCCAATAATCGACCAATCTTCCAGGAAAAATACCAGGAGAGGGCGAATATGAGTATGGAGACGGACGTCAATTATCTGCTGCATCGCCAGCAGATGTCGCTGATCAAGGCGCAGGCCAGCCCCTCGCGGGAGGGACGCAGTGCCTATGAGAGTCTGGCGCAGCGCTATATCGAGCAGATCGATGCCTATCGGCAGGAAAATGAGAGGCTGATCGTCCGCGCCCATTGAGGGTGCGGGCGTCAGCGGCGCTCCAGCAACCGCTCGATCGCCAGATGGTGCGCGGCGTCATCGCCACATTCCTTTTCCAGCACCGCCTTGATCCGTTGCAATTCATCTTCGGTCAGATGTTCGATGCCGATAAAGTCGTTGCGGGCATTATCCACGGCGCGGATCAGTTCATCCAGTTTCGCCTGGATCGCTGATCCGTCGCGATTTTGCGCATTCTGGATCAGGAACACCATCAGGAAGGTGACGATCGTGGTGCCGGTGTTGATAACCAGCTGCCATGTGTCCGAATAATCGAAGATCGGCCCGGTGGTGATCCAGACCAGCACGACGGAGCTTGCCAATATGAAGGCCAGCGGCTGGCCTGCCCAACTGGCGACCCGGTGCGACAGGGCTGCGAAAAATTTGTCCATGATGCTGCCATCCTCTGCGCACCGCGGTGCGGCGCATTTATGCTGCGTTCAGGCATGTGTTGCCATGAAGCGTTCATGACAGCCATCGCTTTCCGTGTCGCCGCCTGCGTTCTTGGCGCATCCCTGCTGGCCTCTTGCGCCACCGTCTCCCCCGAATCGCGTCTGCGTACGGGGTTGCTGGAAGCCGGGTTGTCGCCCCGAATGGCAGGCTGCATGGCTGAGCTGATGGTCGATCGGCTCAGCCTCATGCAGTTGCGGCGGCTCCAGTCGCTGGCGTCGCTCCGCAAGTCTCACATGGGGGAGATGAGCGTGGATCGCTTCCTCTACAAGGTGCGCGCGCTGGAGGATCCAGAGATATTCCTGGTCACCAGCAAGGCCGCGCTTGGCTGCGCTTTTTAAGCCCTATTTTGCAATAATCCGGGCCAGCGCTTCGCAAGGGTTTTGCAATTTTGCAAAGTCGTTTTGCGAAATCATACTGGCTCTGTAATTCCGTCTGTGCTTTAGCCGTCGCCATCACGGTTCGACGGAAAAGGACGGCACGCTCCATGAATATTCATGAATATCAGGCGAAAGAACTGCTCGCGAAATATGGCGCGCCGATCGCCGCTGGTTATGCCGCCTTCTCGGTCGAGGAAGCTGTTGAAGCCGCCAAGAAGCTGCCTGGGCCGCTTTATGTCGTGAAGTCGCAGATCCACGCTGGTGGCCGTGGCAAGGGCAAGTTCAAGGAACTGCCCGCCGAAGCCAAGGGCGGCGTTCGCCTCGCCTTCAACCTGGATGAGGTCAGGGCGCACTCGACCGACATGCTGGGCAACACGCTGGTGACGATCCAGACCGGCGACGCTGGCAAGCAGGTCAACCGCCTCTACATCACCGACGGCGCGGACATCGACAAGGAATTCTACCTCGCCTTGCTGGTCGATCGTGGCAGCAGCGAAGTCGCGTTCGTCGTGTCGACCGAAGGCGGCATGGACATTGAGGAAGTCGCCCATTCGACGCCTGAAAAGATCCACAGCTTCTCGGTCGATCCCGCGACCGGCTTCATGCCGCATCATGGCCGTTCGGTGGCCGCTGCGCTGGGCCTGACCGGTGATCTGGCCAAGCAAGCGTCGAAGGTCGCCTCGTCGCTTTATGCCGCGTTCCTCGACACCGATGCCGAGCAGATCGAAGTCAATCCGCTGGCGTTGACCAAGCAGGGCAATCTGCTGGTGCTGGATGCCAAGGTCGGTTTCGACGGCAATGCCATGTTCCGTCACAAGGATATCGCCGAACTGCGCGACCTGACCGAGGAAGATGCAGCCGAAGTCGAAGCCTCCAAGTACGACCTCGCCTACATCAAGCTGGACGGCAACATTGGTTGCATGGTCAACGGCGCGGGCCTGGCCATGGCGACGATGGACATCATCAAGCTGAACGGCGAATTCCCTGCCAACTTCCTGGACGTAGGCGGCGGCGCCACGACCGAGAAGGTGACGGCGGCGTTCAAGATCATTTTGCAGGACCCGGCGGTCAAGGGCATCCTGGTCAACATCTTCGGCGGCATCATGAAGTGCGACATCATCGCCGATGGTATCGTTGCAGCGGCCAAGGAAGTGAATCTGTCGGTTCCGCTGGTGGTTCGCCTGGAAGGCACCAATGTCCAGCAGGGCAAGGATATTCTCGCGGCTTCGGGCCTGGCCATCGTCCCGGCGGACGATCTGGGTGATGCGGCGCGCAAGATCGTGGCGGAAGTGAGGAAGGCAGCCTGAGGCCGCTTTTCACCTGAACTGACACCAAAAGGGGTGCGGGTAGTCCGGTTACGGGCTGCCCGCGCCCGTGTTGGCATTTATAGTGGAGGATGTTGAAATGAAGATCCTTGTCCCCGTGAAGCGGGTGATCGATTATAACGTAAAACCGCGGGTCAAGGCGGACGGGACGGGCGTCGATCTGGCGAACGTCAAGATGAGCATGAACCCGTTTGACGAGATCGCGATCGAGGAAGCCATCCGCCTGAAGGAAAAGGGTGTGGCGACCGAGGTGATCGCCGTGTCGATCGGCGTCGCCAAGGCGCAGGAAACGTTGCGCACGTCGCTGGCGATGGGCGCCGACCGCGCGATCCTGATCCAGACCGATGAGGAAGTCGAGCCGCTAGGCGTGGCCAAGCTGCTCGCCAAGGTGCAGGAAGAGGAAGGCGCTGGCCTGATCATCCTGGGCAAGCAGGCAATCGACGATGACAGCAACCAGACCGGCCAGATGCTGGCGGCGCTGCTGAACCTGCCGCAGGGCACCTTCGCATCGAAGGTCGAGGTCGAGGGCGACAGCGTGTCGGTGACGCGCGAAGTCGATGGCGGGCTGGAGACGGTCAAGCTGTCCACCCCCGCGATCATCACCACCGACCTGCGCCTCAATGAGCCGCGCTACGCTTCGCTGCCCAACATCATGAAGGCGAAGAGCAAGCCGCTCGCACAGAAAACGCCTGCCGATTATGGCGTCGACATCAGCGCTCGGCTGGAGACGCTCAAGGTCGTCGAACCGCCCAAGCGCAGCGCGGGCATCAAGGTTGCCGATGTCGATGAACTGGTTGCCAAGCTCAAGGCCATGGGAGTTGCCGCATGAAAACGCTCGTCTGGGTTGAACATGAGGGCGGGGCCGTCAAAGACGCCACCCTGTCAGCCGTCACCGCCGCTGCCAAGCTGGGTGAAGTCCATCTGCTGGTCGTTGGCGAAGGCGTTAGCGCCGTTGCCGATGCGGCGGCGAAGATTGCGGGCGTGGGCAAGGTCCATGTCGCTGACGACGCGGCCTTTGGCCACGCGTTGGCCGAAAATGTCGCGCCGCTGATCGTGGAACTGATGGGGCATCATGACGCTTTCATCGCGCCCGCCACCAGCAACGGCAAGAATATCGCCCCGCGTGTCGCCGCTCTGCTCGACGTGATGCAGATCAGCGACATCCTGTCGGTCGAGAGCGACGATACGTTCACCCGTCCGATCTATGCTGGCAACGCGATCGCGACGGTCAAGAGCAAGGACGCCAAGAAGGTCATCACCGTTCGCGGTACGGCCTTTGAGAAGGCTGAACGCGATGGCGGTTCGGGGACGGTGGAAGCCGTGGCCTCGACCGGCGACAAGGGGCTGTCGTCCTTCGTCGGTGCCGAAATCGCCAAGCTGGAACGTCCCGAACTGACCAGCGCCAAGATCATCGTGTCGGGTGGTCGCGCGCTCAAGGACGGGCCGACGTTTGAAGAAGTGATCTTCCCGCTGGCCGACAAGCTGGGTGCAGCGGTCGGCGCGTCGCGTGCGGCGGTCGATGCGGGCTATGTGCCGAACGATTATCAGGTCGGGCAGACCGGCAAGATCGTGGCACCGGAAGTCTATGTCGCGGTCGGTATTTCCGGCGCGATCCAGCATCTGGCGGGCATGAAGGACAGCAAGACCATCATCGCGATCAACAAGGATGAGGATGCGCCGATCTTCCAGGTGGCCGACATCGGTCTGGTGGGCGATCTGTTCAAGGTTGTGCCGGAACTGACTGGCAAGCTCTAAGTCGGTATGATGCAATAGAAGAAAGGGCGCGGGGTGAAAATCCCGCGCCCTTTTCTACGTCATTCGCAGTTGACGTCGTTCTTGTCGATCGCCCGACCAGCCAGTGCGCCAGCACCGCCGCCCAGGATCGTGCCGAGGGTTTTCGAGCCACCCGGAGCGATGACATTGCCCAGCACGCCACCAGCAATCGCGCCGACGATCGTTCCCGTCGTGCCGTCGTCACGCTTGCAATAATAGCGTCCGTCGCGATCGCGATAGATTTGCTCGTCGTCGCGGATCGGGCGGCGCTCATAACGTGGTGGCCCGCGACGATCATTGGGGCGGTCATAGCCATAGCCACGATTGCCGCCACTGTCGGAGACGCAGGCTCCCAGCGGAAGCATGGCGACCAGGGCGACCGCCAGGAGGGGCTTGCGCATCACGACACCAGCGGCGTGGCTGTATGGCTCACCGGCGTTGAGATTTTGGTGTCGGCGGCGCGCTGGTCGGACAGGTCGGCCTTGGCCTGGTTATAGCGGCTGACGAGATCGTCGCGGAACTGGTCCAGCTTGCCGTCGTCATACAGCTTCTTGCCGACATAACCGGCGATGGCGCCGAAAATCAGGGTGCGGATCATGGGGTGGCTCCTTTGTTGTGTATCCAAGACGTCGGCCAATCAACGGGCGGCGACGCCATGGGTTCCGGCAGAGCGGACAACAAAGAGAGCGGGGATATTACTCGGCGGCGTCGGCCAGCCGTTCGGCGCGGGCGTCGGCAGCGGCGGTTTCGCGGCGGGCGCGGGCCGTGTCAGTCAGGTCCTGACGCTGGGCCATGGCCAGCCAGGCGGCTTCGGCGCGCAGGCAGCGGTCGCGGACATTGGCCAGCGTCGCGGCGTCGGCGTCGGTGCGGGCTTGCGCGGCGAGGCTATGATAGTCGGTAACGGCCATGAGGCTCTCCTCAAAATCAAAGGATGAATGGGCCGGGCGCGAAGGATGACCCCCGCGCCCGATCCGGGCCGTCCGAATTATTCGGCGTGGGCGATGTTCACAGCGGCCATCTTGCCGCGCTTGTCCTGCTCCAGATCATAGGACACGCGGTCCTTTTCACGCAGGGTAGCCAGGCCAGCGCGCTCGACGGCGCTGATGTGAACGAATGCGTCGGCACCGCCATTGTCGGGGGCAATGAAGCCATAGCCCTTGTCGGCGTTGAAGAACTTGACGACGCCAGTGATGCTGCTCATAAATTATTCCTTCTTTCTGGGCGGCGCAGCCCGTGTGGATACGCCGGGTTGCTATCGGGGCAGGGAAAGAAGGAAGTAGGTGCCGCAAAGCGCCGAAAACCGTCGATTTGCGACTGTAGCAGCGCCTATGTAGGGCAGGCAGTGGCAAATAGCAAATCGCATGACGGGATGTGGCGTTCCAGGCAGCCGGATTTGCGTGGCTGGGTGTGCGGCTCCGGTCTCGCCTGTGCATCCGCTACATGGCTGATCCGGGCGAAATCGACGCGGCTCCGGCGGCGAACATGGTGACTGCTGAATATCGGAAAAAATGGTAGCGGAGGAGTCGCTAAAAGTATCGTGTCAGGCGGGTTCATGGCGTCCGTAAGCACATTGTAACATCGGTGATTTTTGTTGTAGCCTGTTCGCGGTCGGTCGCCCTGATTTGTCTGAACCCGCATCAAAATGTGGGAACAACAGTGGGATCATTTTTCGCTACGAAATGTGGGACCAGTTTGTGGGAACGCAGGCGGAAAATTCCCTAATAGGGAACCGAACCTGATGGCACTAACAACTTTGAAAGTTAAGAACGCGAAACCCGGTCGCCATACCGATAGTCGTGGCCTTTGCCTGCTCGTGAAGGACAGCGGGGCGCGGACATGGGTTTTGCGAATGCAGAGACACGGCCAACGCCGTGACTATGGGCTGGGATCAGCGTTGGACGTATCGCTAGCCGAGGCGCGCGAAGCAGCAGCAGCACTACGTCGCCGAGTCCGAGAGGGCTTTGATCCAGTCGCCGAGCGGCGGAAGGCGCGAAAGATCGTGCCCAACTTCGAAGCCGCGACTCGGACTTGCCACGAGACGTTACGCGAAGGCTGGAATGGCGGGCACCATGCGAAGTGGCTTGCTAGCTTCGAAAAGCATCTGTTCCCGAAGATCGGCAAGAAGCCGGTAGATCAAGTAGATAGCGCCTGCGTGGTCGAGGCGCTCGCGCCGATCTGGCTCGAAATTCCGGAAACTGCCCGCCGCATTTTGCAGCGCATAAGCGTTGTTTTAGATTTTGCGCACGTCAAAGGCTGGGTGCCGGGGGAAGTGTCGCTGCGTTCCGTTCGCAAAGGGCTTCCGCGTCAGAACGACAAGCGCGGTCATATGGAGGCCATGCCCTATGCCGATGTTCCAGCGCTTATGCAGAAGCTGGCGGTGGCAGCGCCGACAACGGGCCGGGACGCGCTGCGCTTTACCATCTACAATGCCGTGCGCTCCAACGAGACGCGCTTTGCCGTCTGGACAGAGTTTGACTTGGACAAGGGCATTTGGACCATTCCAGGCGAACGGATGAAGGCACGGGAAACCCATATCGTGCCATTGTCTGCGCCCGCTGTAGCGTTGCTACGCAAACGGTGGAACGAGCGCACCAGCGACACTGGGCTTGTGTTCTCTCATAATGGCGAGAAGCCTATCAGCGATGTAACTATGACCAAGCTGTTGCGAGATGATGGAATTGCACGGATAACGGTCCATGGCTTTCGTTCATCCTTTACCGATTGGGCAGCCGAACGGACGCGCTTCCCGAAGGAGGTTGCCGACAAGGCACTGGCGCACAAGCTGCCCAACAAGGTCGAAGCCGCTTATCGCCGGACCGACTTTTTCGACAAGCGGCGCAGCCTCATGGCGCGTTGGGCCGAATATCTCGACCGGACAGAGACACAAAGCGGCAAGGGGAAGGACGTCGCCGCAACGGCGTCCGAGCCTACAGCGCTCCGCGTTGTCGCCTGATCAGATCGTGCAGGCTGGCGGTGGTGATACGGGTTGCCTTGCCAAGCTTCACCGTTTCGATCTCGCCAGCCGCGATCAATTCATAGAGCTTGGTGCGACCGACGCCGATCATGCGCGCCGCTTCATTGACGCGGACGCAGATCGGATCGGGGGGCGGGAGCGCGGTCATTGGGCATGGCTCCCGGCCCGTTCCTCGCGATAGCTGACAGGATCGGCCATCCAGCGTTCGACGGACGACTCCCGCCAGCCAGCGCCATGAACGCTGATCCGGATTTGAGCGGGAAACGTCCCGTCCGCGATCTTGCGGTAAAGGGTTGAACGGGAAAGCCCGGTGCGGGCCAGAACGGTCTTTAATCGGATGATACGATCGGTGTTGGACATCGACTTATTCCATACATTCGCCAGTTATACCTTTCCCCCATGAGAGTTGAACAATGCGGGCCGTCCCTCAGCCCGCAAGGGGCAATCGGCGCGCATAGGGCTATGGCGGGCCTACGGCGGCAAATGTCGAGGATCGGCGGAGATTTCGCGCATGTGGCGGCGATAGCGGATCATCGGTGGCCCCAGGCGGCAAGCGGCGGTCGCCTTTTGCCGGGATTGGGCGGGGCGGTGCCTTGCAAGGGCAAGTAGCGGGCATTTAGCCCGTGAAATAATAGCAATCGACCTGTTCGAGTCGTACGCCATGGCGGACCTCTTGTTGACGACCCGCCAAGCCGTCCTTTGCTATGCCTCCTGTGCGTATGCTGTCTCGCTTTTTCCTGGCGCGCAAGGGGATAGGAAATAGAGTTCCGGAAGTAGGCACTATACTGCCGCTTTCGGCATTTCAGTGCCGATTTGCACATTCTGATGGCACTCGTATCACGATGATTTGCGGTTTCTCGATGGCAATTGTCATGCGATTGAATTACATATGAGCCGAAGGAGTGATCCCATGGCCAACAATGCCCTTATTCAGACCCGAATCGATTCGGACGTGAAGGACCGCGCCTCCGCCGTTTTCGAGCGGATGGGTCTTACGGTATCAGACGCCGTGCGCATCCTTCTGACCCGCACGGCGCGCGAGGGTGTTGCCCCCATGGAGCTGCTGGTAGAGCGGCAAGCCTATGACCAGTGGTTTCGGGCGCGGGTGCAGGAGGCGCTGGACGATGATCGGCCCGACATTGACGACGCGGAGGTTTCCGCGCGATTTGCTGAGCTTCGAGCGAATGCGCGAAAGGGCATCAAGCCGGTGCAATGAAACTCGCTTGGTCCAATCGCGCCACGACCGACCGTTTGGCGATATTCATCTGGATTGCCGAGGATAACCCTCAAGCTGCCGCCGACGTTGACGACCGCATCGAGGCAGCGGCCCAGCGCCTCAAAGATTTCCCGAATAGCGGGCGTCCGGGCCGGATCGAAGGAACGCGCGAATTGGTGATCGCGCGCACGCCCTATATCGCACCTTACCAGATCATCGGGGATACCGTGCGCGTCCTTCGCGTAATCCATGGTGCGCGCATGTGGCCCCACGACATTCCTCCGGAGTAAATACCGCTGAACGCTGGCAGAGATTGGCCGGTAGGAGACTGTCCGGTTTGAAGCGGGGGCGCGAGCATAGCTTACGCCGGGCGCAATCACAAAAGTCGACTATATTGGCTTAGGTATGAGCAATATCTGGGCCGTCGCCCACGGATCGAGGCTGTTAAACGATCCATGCTTCGTGACGAGCGGCTTGATAGAACGTTACACACGCCTCCTTCGGACACTGTCCGAGCTTCTCACGCTGCGGCTCAAGGACGTTGACCAAACCTTGATAATAGGCCTGCTCGCCGGCGTAGGCCTCCGCCTGCAACGTCAGTTCGAGATGGCGGCGGTAGACCCAACTCAGCGCATCGGCGACTTGCACAAGCGAAGAATGATCCGACTTGATTGCGAACGCGGTATTGATGATCTGGTCGAAACGATCCTTCGGCCTACGTTCCATCCAAACGCTTTTGCCGCGCTTCGTGCCCCGGCATTGATACAAGCCGTCATACCACTCGTTGCACTTGTAGAGGCCGTCGGAGAGGTTCGCCATCTCCTGCTTGTTGTCGTCCATTATAAAGACGGTGAGACCCTTAGCATTCGCCACCCCTTGCATTTTCTTCTGAACCAGCGCGGAGACGAACACGGCGGTCGCGATCCAGTAGCTGTTCGCGAACGGATGACCATGACCGGCAGCGACTGCGGCGTCGAACCGTTCGTAAGAGAGGGCGATCCCGTATACTTTGCCACCATTGGCGACGGCGAGTTCACAGATCTCGCGTAGGAAGTCCTTGCGCTGCTGGGCGGGCACTTGATTCCAAGCACCAGCACCGTTGATGAAGCGCTTCGTCTTGAGATCGCCGCGTGCGCCAGGGTGCTGGGCGAAAATAGCCTCAAGCTTCGCATCGAAGTCTGCCGTCTTTTTACGCAGCTTGTAGGCGTCGACCATTAGCCCTGACATCACGAATACGTCACCCTGATCACGCGCACCGCTCTCGTCGACATAGATGAACTTCATATATCCCCCTCGCGTACAACCAATCCCAACAGCATCTGGCCGATGTCGGACAGTCCGTTTACCGGCGGGTAAATGGTATCGCTCCGGTGAGGGCCGCCTTGCGGTGATTGGCTGATATTTCGAGATGGCA
>NZ_JBMDJF010000019.1:0-62876 GCF_057809055.1 Sphingobium sp. FG58
ACGGGGGGTCCCTTTTGCGCGCCGATAAGGGGGCCCGTTTGGACGCCGATTGACAGTCCGGCCTTTCGTCAGGCGCAGCTCAACCATGGACGTCGCGCCTGGACCAGGGTTGTAGGCAACTTCAGGGGCTTGAACGGCAGGCAAGTCCAGGGGGAGAAAGACAGGCTCAGGCGCGGCTCCCAAGAGCCCGCGCTTCTTCAATCATAGCGCCAAGTATAAATCTGTTGTCGGGTTACATCGTGGCGCTGCGCCACCTCTGTCAGTGTCGCGCCATTCACGCCAACGGCACTGATGATCTCTAGCCGCTGCTGATCCGTCCACTGGCGCCGACGTTCCTGACCCAGTATCTCCACCCTCATCGCAATCCCCGATCAAGAGACGTCGTTAGCGACGTCGCTATGACCGTCTCTTAAGAGATTGTCGCGCCATCAGGCAGGCGGTCCCAATCGGACGGTTACCATGATCAATGCAGCTTGGTATAAGATCTGGCTTTGAAAGCCGGATTTGAAGGCAGGCGCAGATTGGCGATGGAGAAAAAGCTCTCCGGCTCCTGTCACGTCGAAAACGCAAGTTCGCAGGAGCCTCGTATCGTTCTGCTTCAGGTTCAGGGAAAGGCAGCATCATATGCGGCGTTGCTGGCAGCGCGCCTGATCCGGTTCCCAAAGGAAGCGGATCGATCGGAACCGGACCAGCGCTGCCTATCATTTTTGATGAGCGAGAGCAGCCGCATCTGGTCCACTAGCCAACGCTGATATCCCCTGCGGGTGCGATGATAGGCACCCTGTCCAATCGCACGCAAGGATTGTGGATCAAGAAATGGATGATACTGAAAATTACTTCCATCATCAATAATACCCGATGAAAGATGTCCGATATAGTCGGAAATTAATGAAAAATGTCCGCAAATGACAATTTTTCCTTGGGACATGATGCATAATGCAGCTAATATATTTTCATATGAATATTCGGAAATCATGAAAATATCATGATCTTCTATTTTTTTGTTAAGATCAGATGAGATTATTTCTTTATCAATAAAGTGGGATTTACCCTTGTTAACGATGTCAAGATAAATTGGCGCTTTGCCTGTCGTTCTGCCTTGATGCCTATGCTCGTCGTTAATGACGGATAATTTCATGACACCCCCGCGTCCCATCCATTGGGTATCGTCAACTTGCGGTTGTGGATAATATTGGAAATATGCGCTCTTGAATCCCAATGTTTGGATTTTTTCGTGGGTAGATCGCGAAAAGCTAATAAATTGATGAGTTTGAAATCGACACCATGACAGGTCGATTTCGTCCGATGAATTAAAACTATCAACAACTATAATATATTTGTTCGAATATGGAATAATCCTATTAAATTCATCATCAAAAATATTACAAATTGCAATGATAATATCAAATTTTTGTTCTAAATCTGATACATTATTTTTTATAAAGTATGATTCGTCGATATCATGAATATTATAATTATTAGAAAATACGCTGATTAACGCATCATATGCAATAGAATTTGAAATTTTTGAAGATCTCACGATGCATATATTCAATTTGAATATTCCCACGATATTTTACAAATTCCTAAAGTCGAACTTTGATTTGAAAATCTTTTCCTCGATTTTTTTTCTACGCTCAGGCGAACTACATTTGCACCTGTTTTCCAACTATCGTCGACATTGACCGTAAAATCTTTGAACGCGATTTTCGGGTCAACTTCGATTTTTCCTGCCATCACTCCGTTGATGATGACGGATATGTCCATATGCTCATCGCTATTACCTCTCACGAAGGAGAAAATGAGATCGGATATATGCCGATCGACTGAAAAGGAAATGGAGGGCTGGTCTGTATGAGACCATATATTTCCATGATCATCATTTATCATCATCCACCCATCTATGAATATCTGTTCAAGAATAGACGAATTCAGATTTCCGACATCGATCGAATTCCCGTATATCTTATAGCTATCAATGAAATATAGTCGATCCAGCATCAATCGACCTTTGGCAGATGATCTGTTTTCGTCGTCAATAACAATGTCCATAGCCTGGTTGGGCTGTAGCGGCCTGATAAAGGGCGAATGAAAATCGAAGCTGTGAGATTGCAGGATTTCTGCGCCTAGCATGTTCCCATTGGTTGAGAAGGTGATCCTCTTGCCGATCTCTCCGACGCTTCCTTTAAGGTGCAGGCCGATGGTTTCGGTCGATGCCGGCGATTGCAGCGAGAGATTGTCGACCAGCATGTGACGTCCGCCCTGAGCGGTGTCCGCAACCTCTTTCTGGATGCCTTTCAATATTTTCCCCGAATAATCGTTGAATGTCGGGAAAGGGGATTGTGCGTCTGTCTGGAAAAAAAACTTGTCCACGTCGAGCGGTCGCAGCGAATATTTCCTGTAAATATGCGCCCATTCGCGATGGATGATAGTACCCTGACTGGCAGACATGCCGCCCGCCATATAGTGGCAGACGATATCATCTATATATTGCATACGACCGCCTGAGGCGTGTACGCGGAACAGAAAGTCATGGTCGGCGCAAATCGCATAGCGCGTATCGTAAGGCATTTCTCGCAACAGGGCTGTCCGGGTGAAGGTCGCCTGATGCCCGGGTATATGAACATGCCAAGCATGATCTATCTGCCCGCTGTGCAATTGTCTTTGCAAAATGTCAAAATGCGTAGATCTGAAATGTTTTTCAAGCCGACCATCCACATAAATATGATCGCCATAGAAGATATCAGGGGCATCCCTAATTCTATCCATACATGCCTCGACGGAATCCTCACCGTAGAATCTATCTCCGGCATTGAGGAACAGGATATAGTCACCATCCGCCACTTGGGCAGCCCGGTTCATTGCGTCATATATGCCTGAATCTTCGACACGGTAAAATATATCTATGAATGAGCTATATCGTTTCACGATATCATAGCTATTGTCGAAGCTATAGCCGTCGAACAGCATTAACTGAATATTGTTATAGCTTTGCCCGATAATGCTTTCGATCGTCAGGGGGATATCCCGTCCTGTGTTCAAATTAACGACGGCAACGGTCAAGCTAGGATCGGCCACATATCCCTCGATCTGTGTTGGGTTGAATCACCTTTGCACGCACATATCGCCAATTGGATAGGCAAGGCGATGGTTTTTGTGAAGCGTCTGCCCATGCGGGTGAACCTGCCATGTCGCAGGAATGCCCGCCAGCGGGTGCCTCAACTGGTGGCGAAGGCTATCTATTGGTCATATCCGAATAGCGTCATCGCCTGGTCCAGTTGGACGTTCAGTGCCCTGATCGACTGTTCCGTCAGCTTTTCCAGATAATCGCCAGGGGTAACCTTTCGAATGAACTGGGTCGGATCTTCTTTTAGCGGGCGAATATCTACATGATGTAAAATATCATCAAAATCCTGACTGGTGATAAACCAGCCAAAATGACTGCATATCGCCTGCAACAACTGCCGCTTGGAAAATATCATGTCTTCATATCGCATGACAAGGCAGGACGGGTCATGCACCATGTCGGCATAGCCGCACATAACCATGTTCATTTCATGCGCACCTCGAACGACATATTGGTCGATTGAAAGGTTGGCGATTTCCTGTCGAGTTTGCATGATTATTTTGCGTGGTCCGTCACCATCATCGCCTTCCGGGACAAGATGGCTCTTTGCAAAGCTGAAAAACTGGCTGACCAGCGCATCTCTAGGGTCGCGGACCAACAGTATCTTGCGCCCTTCTTGGAAATGAGTGTTTTTCGCCAAGGATTTGGGAAAGCGCCGAAAACCGCCATAAATATTACCTGGATGGATCAGATACTCGGGAATATGGCCGTCATACGCGACTTCGAAATCGATATTCTTCAGGAACAGCTGGTCCGGGATTGAAACCCAGTTGGCATCGTTGCGCTGTGCCAAATAGGATGAGACCTGATTCAACAAAGAGCTGCCTGACTTGTGAACGCCAAAGACAAAAAGGGCGTTTTGCGGCACCCGGATCCTGAATGGTTCATCCAGAAAGTGCATCGTGACGACGGCCATGGTTCAACCTCCGGTCTTAAAAAAGGGCTCTCCTGTAACAATTATGGGCATATGATAGCCTTTGCATCGCCGGTTTGCTCAGCGCCGCGACAATATTGTGACGGCTTCGCTTCCATCATGGTCCTGAAAGGATACAAGCAATTCTTCAAAGCCTTTCCGGTTGAAAAGGCGCATCACATCCTCCAGCGGATATTCGTTCATCTGCATCATCGGCGCATCGATGCTCCGACCTTTCAGCAGATTGACCAGGTGCTGCCCGCCGGGCAACGAATGGCGTATCCGATAACCGATCTCCCGTTTCCAGCCATAGTTGCGCCTGATCGTGAACTGGATTAGGCACCCGCCGCCGGGACGGACCCGGTCAAGCAACTGTCCGAGCAGATGCATCCCACGTGCGACCGGAATATGTTGCAGCACGATGCAGGTGTTAACGAAATCAAATGTACCATCCAACCGCGACAAGCTGTCGTCCGACAGCGCATAGCTGATGTTCAACCCCTCGCTGTTGCGCGCGGCCTCCTCCAGCATGCCTGGGGAAATATCGAGGCCGACCACCGATGCGAAATGGTCTGTCAGCGGAACCGTCAGTCGCCCAACCCCGCATCCGAAATCCAGCGCACAATCGCGCCTTAGCGATCCAAAACGATGCTCCAGCTTGGTAAGCCAGTGCCACACAAACGCATTGCCGTGTTCAAAAAAGTCCGTGCGGGATTGATCGATATTTTCACTGCGGAAACGCGGATCAGTCAAGACACCATAATAGGGATCGCGTTCTCCCCATAAGCGCCAGTTGCAATCGCTGTCAGTCATCGCGCGCCTATAAACATTCTCATTTCCACAAACAGCAGAATTTTCAAGCCTTATATGTCGTATCATCTGTCATGGTTGCGCCATGTCGTTCAGACCGAGCGACCGGATGCATAATCAAGTAACCCGTTCTCCAATTGTTCCAGACGACACGGCTCATCGTCACATGCATAAAGCGTAGATTCGGCCACTTGTTCCTCCTACGTGTCCAACCGCCTCTCATACGATTCGCTCAGTTGGCCAGATCGTTTGAACCCAACAATTGAGGTGGGGTTGGCGGGATGATTCTTCCTTTCATCTGGCGGCCGCGGTAGTGATGCCAAGCGCGTTTTACGGCGCTATGCCTTCTTCTTCCGCGGCTTGGTGCGCCGGGCCTTCGCGCTCTTGTGGGCCTGCGCAAGACGGCTCAGGGCGTCGATATCGGCCGAAAACAAGATGTCGGCAGCTTTCCGTAACAAGTCCATGGGCCAGTCCCACCATTGCAGCTGTTCGAGTTGCGCGATGACATCCGGTTCAAACCGATAGCGGATGATTTCCGCGCGATTTCCGGCAACGATCGCATAGGCTGGCACATCCTTGCTGACTACTGCGCGCGCGCCGATGGCAGCCCCGTTGCCGACCTTAACGCCGGTCAGGATGATGGCGCCGTCGCCGATCCAGACATCATTGCCGATGCTGGTAACATGGTCACGATCCAGACATTGCTGCGACCAATCCTCGAAGTCGCCCAGATCAAGATAGAGGCGCAGATGATGCTGGGTCAGATGATGGGTGGGGTGGTTGCCGCCCGCAAAAATCGTCACATTCTGGCCCAAGCAGCAGAATTTGCCGATTTCAATCCGATTTCCTGCATGGTGGGGGCGCAGCGTCGGCGGCGACGAGGCCCAACTACCCGTGCCGATCGTTACGCGCGGATCATCACTTGCAAGGTCAACCAACCACGATGGCATATATTCTCCTGTGATATCGGACGAACAGGATAGTTGGCCAGCCATTGCGGACCTTCGGATACTTCTGCGACGAGCGGCATGAATCCAAGCTATTCGACGTCATCGCACAGGGCACCCGATTGCTGTCAGTAATTGCCTTGCCGTCTGCCACCATTGTGTAGGTGGCGTAATTACGGACTTACGTTGCGCATGTTGATGGAAGGCGGCAATTGCGTCCGCCAGCGCGGGTGTCGATACATGTTCTGGAAAATAGGCGATATTATCATTGCCATGATGACGGCGGAACACAGGGATGTCGCGCGCTAATACGGGAGCACCATAGGCCAATGCTTCATCCAGCGGCAGGCCGTACCCTTCCGCCAGTGACGGGACGATCGCCATATGGCACTGAGTATAGGCCGCATGCAGGCCATCGTCGTCGATATCGTCGAACCAGAATAGCAACCTGCCATATTGCGCATGGCCCCAAATATGTTTTTGAAGCCTTTTTGTATTCCATCCCGCCTTTCCGATCAGGATCAGGGGAATGTCGCTCCCCTGCGCCCACAACCGCTCAAAGGCTGCCAGAACATCGATATGCCCTTTGCGCGGTTCAAGCGTGCCGACAATGATGGCGGCGCGGGCAATTGCGTCGGGGCATGCTGCAAAGCGGCTGGCGGTCCCGCTGGCGTCCGGAGCGACGATCACGGAGCCGAGGGAGATGGTGGCGATGTCGGGTACCTGTCGCAATCCATATCGTTTGCGCAACAGATTACCCAGCAATCCGGTGACTATCGGTGAGACGCACACAAACCCGTCCGCCACTTCGGCACATACACGAAGCCAGCGACGATACTTCAGGCACGATGCCGGGGTGAACCAATGGGGATGGCTGAGCGGCAGAATGTCGTGCAGCAAAAACCACAACCGCCCACCGGACCTGCGAAAATTCGCCAGTTCCCGGCGATAGCGATAGATAGAATCCGTGGCGAAATCTAGGCCAAGGAAGATGGCGTCCGGTCCTCCCCAGATAGGCTTTCCGTCCAGGGTGCGATATCCATCCCGTCGCCGCGTGACGACGATGGGCAGGATTTCGACGCCCGGATCGCATATGTCAGACAGACTAGCATAGACGGACCGCACCACGCGCTGGATGCCGGTCCCTGCATCGCTGTTGGCGATAACGGATATGTCGACATACAGCCTGCGGATCTGTGCGGGGGGCGGGCAGTCGACATTACGGCGCTTGGAAAACAGGCAACGTTCAACGAATGGCGAATAGACCAAGCGATCCCATCCGTCGCGGGCTTTCCACTTCCATTCGGTACGGCGGCCCTTCATCCGGGCCTTCCAGCCCGGAGCCGGATCTACCGTCTGGGGCGTGACCTTGGTCAATTTGTCGTCCGAAGCGCCGAAACCCGATGATAATGTTCGAACGCGCTGTCCAGGTTTTCGAAATAGGTCAGCTTACCCTGCGCCAGCACAGCGGCGCTATCGCAATGCTGATGCACATAGGTCGTATCGTGCGACACGATGATCTTCGCCTTATCGGCGCGCTTTTCGAACAATTCGATCATGCACTTTTCATGGAACCGGGTGTCGCCAACAGCGATGACTTCGTCGATCAAATAGCATTCGAAATCGATAACCATCGAAATGGCGAAAGCCAGGCGCGCGCGCATGCCCGACGAATAGGACCTAACCGGTTCCCGCAGATACATGCCCAGTTCAGAAAAATCCTGTACGAAATCCAGCGTATCCTTCGGATCGACACCATAGACCCTGCAAATGAAACGCAGATTATCATATCCCGTCAGGCCTCCCTGGAACGCCCCGCCAAAGGCAAGCGGCCAAGACACTGACATGGTGCGCGTTACCTTGCCGCTAGTAGGTTGCTCCGCACCGCTGATCAGTCGAATTATGGTCGATTTGCCAGCGCCATTGCGCCCCAATATCCCGATCTGCTGTCCCGAACGAACGGTCAGGTTGACATGGTCTAGGACACGGACCTTGCCGCTATGGATGGGATATTCTTTAACGACATCGTCAATGACAATCATTCGGGTATCACCGTGTCCGCAAGAATGCGAATTTGCGCCAAGCCAAAAATGGTCAATATCGCATTGATCAGGGCCATATACTGCAGATCATAAATAGCCGTGATCTTGGATCCGAAAAAACCCTCTCTTAGATATTCAAGTCCATGAATCATAGGCAGGTATTCGAGGTAGGCCTGCGCCTGCGGGGGAACCGAGCTCAATAGGAACCCAGCCCCCGATAGCGGAAAAAGAAGGTAGGATGCAGGGTGCCACAACTTATGTGCGATTTCAGACCGTTCCGCATAGGCACCCAGGAACAAGGCTAGCGCCATGCCGAACCACGCCAGCATCAACCATCCGCCCATAACCTTTAACACGTCTTCGGGTGGATCCATCTGGCCCAGCGCAATAAAGACTAAGCTCAGGACAATGAGCGAGATGGTCGCACCCGCACCTTCGAGGAATAGCCTGGCTATAAATAGGTCGATGACACGCACGTTGCGATGGAACAACAAGGACCGGTTTGGCTCTATTGCATCGACACATCGGCCCGGCATGTTGCGCCATAGCAGAACCGACGAATAGCCGGTTATGGCAAAAGCCACGATCGGAATGTTCGAACCATGAATGGCCTTCGTCGCCGTCCAAAGCGCCGTAACTCCAAGCGTGAAAAGCATGGGTTCGACGAACAGCCACATGAACCCGATATTATGTCGACCATATCGCGTTAAAATTTCGCGCATCAACAGCGCCCACACAACCCGGCGTTGTATAGCCAGTGAAGCGAAGAAAGATTGAGTTTGCGCTTTCATAGGATCGCTATTCCCGATGCTCTTTCACACCGGCAATCAGCATGCCAAGGACGCCCCAGGTGATCAGACCCAAGATCAGAGTCGCCAGGATACCGCGCAAACGGCGCGGCTCCACCGCCGCATCGGGCACATTAGGTTCAACTATTCGCTCGACATAGGCTTGCTTCCGTCGCGATTCATTTTTGGCATCCAGCAGGGCATTCATAGCGGCGGCAAGCTGCTTGTCGGCGAATTGGTTTTCTAGCGACAGGCGCTGAAATTCGACTGCGGTAGCTGATAGCGACGCATTGCTCCCAGCAACTGACGATATTTGATTTTTTATTTCCCGTTCAAGATCGGCGATGCGGACGCGCAATGGTCCGATCTGCGAATTGTCAGGAACCGTTGATTGCAGCTGGGACAATTGGTTACGGGCGGCGATCAATTCGTCTTGAAGCTTCGACACCATCTCGATTTGAACTTCAGCCTGCTTTTCCGGATCGATCACGCCTTTGCGGTTCCTGTACCGGGCCAACGCACTTGCTGCCCGAGCCGCGCCCTGCTGAGCTTCTTTAACTTCGGTAGTGGCGTAGGAGATCAGGTCGTTACGACCACGATCGTTGATCTCATTAACCACACCCTCTGCCTGTTGAAGCAACTGACTGTTAAAACGATAAGCGTCGGTGGGCGTATAGGCACGCACGATCAGAGTCGTGATGGAAGAGGTCGTATCCTGCTGAACCGAAACCTTCTTCAGGAAGTAACGTAATAAATTTTCTTTAGTTCTATCCATACCTGAGGCGTTGAATCGGTCGAAGAACGAAATATTCTCGTTACCATAAGCTTTTTCGACCGCGTCCTTTTTGTCTAAAGCCGCCAGCGCATCACGAGAGGTGATATAATCTTTGACTGCAAAAACCTCGGTCCCTGCGTTCGTAAATCCAGCAGTCTTCAAAATGGCACCTAGCCCGGACGCAGCTGGTTTTTCTGGACTTCTTACTATAAATCTCGATTCAGATATGTAGATGTCGGACGCGAAGAATCCAAAATAAAGGACTGCCACAATCGTTGGCACAATGACTGTAGCAACGAATAGACGATCGACTTTATTAATGTATCGCGAAATCTTTTCTTGCATGACTTCTCACATCAGGACGTGGTACTTGCGGCGATTCTATCAGCGCCCCGATAAATGCAGCAACGGAATTGCTCTATGGCTGTCTGACACATGCCGGTCCAGCTATATTCTTCTACTACGTAGGAACGGTTTCGATAGTCCATAGCGGGCCGCAGATGACACGCTTTGTGGCATTTCGCAACCTAGACCTGCGCGACTCATCCGACCTTGGTGCAAATGTGCTCACCGCTGCGGCGGTCCAACCGATCCGCTGCATCGGGAGTAATACAATCTAGCCTCAAACAGGACCACATTGAAAATATGCTCTCCGTGGTGAAGCAAACCCGGATTTCGACCGTCGCTACCTGCCATTTGTTAGCAAAAGGGGGATTTTGCATCATCTGCTTGTGCGTCCGCTCGGTCACAGTTGGCAAAGTTATGATTCTGTTTAATAGAAATTTGGGTTCAAAAATAATGCGGCTTCAAATGAGTGACGATAATTTTCTTTCGGAAGAGCGCTTTACGGCTGCCATTGCCGCACTTCCGGTGGTCTCGATCGACCTGTGCCTGACCAATTCCGCCCACCAGTTGTTGATGGGGCGACGTTTTAACCCGCCAGCTAAGGGTTATTGGTTCACCTTAGGGGGGCGAGTGCGAAAGGGCGAAAGCCAGCGCGACACCTTCAGAAGGCTAATGAAGCAGGAAGCAGGGATCGATAGCGTGGATTTCGGGCGAGCGCGCCTCATGGGCATCTGGGACCATTTCTACGACGATAGCCGTTTCTGCACATCGACCAGCACCCATTATGTTAACATACCTTATTGGGTCGAATTGGCGGACCATGAAGCTGCAGCGGTAATGGCTGGCGATCAACATAGTGCTTGGCGATGGATCGATTGTGTGTGTGATCAGGTACCAGACATGATTCATCCTTACGCGCGGACCTATGTCAATTGGATTAATCGATGCCGTGTGGATCTGGCAGGTTGAGATCGACTGAGGCGGGAATATCCCCAGCAATCAGTTGAACTGGATGCCGAATGGGCCAGCGTCTCAAGTCAAATTAGCTGGAGCGCTGTCCCCCAGAATGATGATGGAAACGATATCCGAGCGGTCGGGCTCAGCCATGGAGCGTCACGCCGCCCCCCGCACACCCGAAAGAAGGTAGCGTGTAGATCGTAGACCCGACAAAATGGTGGCGAGCTAGGCCAGGGTCGGCAGCGCGTGTGAAGGCCTTGTGGGCTTTTTTCACGAACTGGGTTCTTGGTTCTTCACGTCAGCCTTGAAGCGCGCCAGCATTTTTATTGGTTGCATGCTGCCCTCGTGGCATCAGGACAGGCGATCGTGCTGCTAAAGACCATGCACGCGAAGGCGGCGCTTTCAGCCATGGCGGTGAAGACCGATCGCAAGGATGCGCGGGGGATCGCACAGTTGCTCCACATGGATTGGTACAGCCCGGTTCACGCAAAGTCATTATCCAATCAAGACACCCGGGCGCTACTGGTTGAACGCAAGCCCTTCCCGGACAAGCTTCTTGATGTGGAACTGAGCATCCGGTGCATTCTGAGCGGCTACGAGTTGACGGTTGGCGAGGTCAGCGTGGTAGTTTCGAGGTGTGCATTCTGGATCTGATCGCAGGACACGCCACATTGTCGAGGGTTGTCGGCCGAATGCTGGCAGCCCAGCGCTATGAGGTGAGTTCACGAAGCTCTGCCGGGAGATGCTGAAGATCGCCCGTGCGGACCAAGTGTACACGGCACGATGCCGGTGACACCTGCCTCGCCCGGTAAGCCAATCGTTACGCTTTCGTTCGAAAAATAAAAATTAAAACTGAATGCCGTAGCCGGGATACTCACGACCAAGGTCAAATATAAAAAATATTTTTCTTTATCCTTTGAGGTAAATATATACCTTCACTATCTTCGATGACATAGGCAAAATTGCAAACTGAAGTGGACCAACCTTGATTGTTCACTTCTTGTTCTGCCCTTGATTTCACTGGACAGTCCGCAAAACAGGAAAATGGCATGCGTTTAGTTTCACTTGGTCGGGCTTGCGAAGTTGGTTTTCAAATACGCCTGCACACTTCCCAGGTAGGTTCTGACTATTTTGATTGGCTCATAACGCCATTCGAAGGCCTCATGACAGCACTCGACCAAAACTTTGACGGCCTTATGGATGCCCAAGATTTGTACCGACAAGAAGACAAGAATTTTGTCAATAACAGGCGGACAGGCATCCAATATGGTCATGTCTTTAAAAGAAACGAACACCATGAGATCCCAGATAATTTTCTGGATGATCTCGATTGCGTAAAAGAAAAATTTGACCATTTCAAAAATCGATTTAACAGCTATCAATATAGTCCAGAAAAAATCTGTTTTATACGTCGAAGTATAAATAGTGAAGAGGCAATCTCGCTTTGTGAAAAGTTGCAGATTCTCTATCCTAGCTTGGACTTTTCTTTAGCGTGTGTGAATGAGGAAGCGCTTGGTAGCGCGGTCTCCGAAGATAGCCGGATTATCGATTTGCGTGTACCCAATTCGGGCCCTGACGGACTTGGGCATGCGGATCACTGGGCCGAAATTCTGATGGCCGCTCACCTGACGGATCGACCGTTTCAGAAGGAAAAGTCGGATATCGTCATACCGTTTCAATGATTCGATCAACTGCGTTTGGATAGCCTTTTGTCCAATTGGATGGTGTGAAAGCTAAATGCACGCCATCGCATGCTCATGGCCAAAGCCGGATATGGATCGCAACGGGGCACACCGACATGCGGTGCAGCATGCGCAGCCTGGCCCTGCAGGTGTAGCAGAGTTTGGGACGCGATCCATTTGCCGGCGATCTCTACATTTTCAGGGGATGGCGCGACGACCTCTGCAAGACCATCTGGCACGATGGCGACGGACGCGCCTCAACCGGGTGGCCCGCAAATCTGCCGCTTGGCGATTAACCCGGGGTCTGGGAAACGCTGCAGCGCAACCCCGTCGGCAGCTGCAACTGGTATCGCAAGACGCCCCGCGCCGCCGTCGCGATCCCGCCCACTTCGGCGGCGCGGGCCAATGGCTTTTTCAAACGTCATCATTCCAGCGGGTCCCAACATGGCCGATTTCTATCTCGCGATCATCCGGCAGGAAATTGACGCGATGCGCCGAATGCCGACGGCGAGCCTTGATGTATCGCTGGGCGGCGTTGTGCCGGGCTTCACCAACGCATCAACCGTCGAGCCGGATGACCGCCGAGTGGATATCCGGACGAATCCGCCGGGACCGTTCGCAACGCTACCATCTGTGCCGCCATCGATGATCTCGCCTTTGACTTATGGCGACGACTTCATTGACGTCCGGCGCTACAGTCTGGCGAACGCACGCCGCGATCTCGATATCCTGCATGGGCAAGGTCACCTCAATCGGTTCTACGGGCATGGCCTGCAACCTGGCCGGACCATACAGCCGCCTATGCCGCCCCGGACGCCCCCGCCATCGCCGCCCGCATCATGGGCCGGGATCGCCGTTAATAATGCAGCATCGTGGGTTTTTCAGCGCATGGTTCTGGAAGATCTGACCGTCTCGGTCATCAGCTATGAAGGGGCGAGCTATCTCAGTCGCGACCCATGGAAGCGCAACACCGCACTCGACGGACGCTGGTTAGGCGACGTTGTCCCGCCGGCGTCGACGCTGAAGCCGTGATTTAGTGGAAGCTGAAGAAGCCCGTCACTATAGCCAGAAACGCACCCACGAGCAGGGCGAACATGAGAAAGCTATAATCGGGGCTATTGGGATCTCGGTTGGCCATAGTGCCTCAATTTCTGGGCGATGATCTCGTTGCATAAGGTGGCGGCCGTGCGATCGGCCGCCGAATTTCCTCTGTTCAGTCGATCGGGCGATCATCCGGACGCAAATGAGCCGTAGATATTTCGACTTCGCCAATCAGCAGCATCCCGTCTGCCCAGCTAAAGCCGCTCTCCTCATCAATCACCTGCTCTGCATATCGGCCAAGGAAATTCTGAAACCGCTCCAGAGCCGCGCTCACATCATCAGGCATCGTCGTCTCCATATAGCGGATTTCCCCGGCGCTAGACGCGCGGCGCTCTTCAGAAGTTCATCCTTAGAATCGGAGACACCTAGACGAAAGCAAATTAGTAGAAGGCGTGGCGTAAAATGACCGCCCTTATTGGGCTGGCGTGGCAGCCCCTTGCTGATGGCCCGCATTGGAACCCCAGAAGCCTGCAACAAGGCTCAATCCATAGGAAAATGCGGTCGCCATCCCGGCTATAGGCAAAAACAACGCTGACCATTCGCCCTTTGCCACGCGTCGGTCGAGCCATCACCCGATCAGCACATCGCACAGCGCATTCCACATGAGCGAGGCCATAAACGGCCTACCCGCATCGCTCACACGCACATGTTGCACGCCGACCAGGACATAGAGCATGAGCATATATCGGCGCTCGTCCAGGTCATGCTCTTCCCGAAATGGGCAACGCCATAACCCAGTTGATCGAACCTAGGAATTGAAGGCCTCCCCCAAGTTACATGCTGGCCAGTGATATGCTCGCAGCATTTCTAGGCAGCATCATGAAGGGCTTTGTCCTGTTTCGGAACCAAATGACAACTAAGGTGAACGAGCTGAGCCATCACGAACTCTCTGGCCAATACCGGCGACAGATTCTTCGCGACCATATGCTGGCGCATATTGCTGGAACATCTGTTGCAGGAAGTGATCTGATCGCCGGCGCGCGACACATTCCGCTGCGTCGGTTCGCGCATCACCGGGACGGGATCGCTCTCCCCGGAGAAGGCATGTTCGCGCCCACGCCAAGCAGAGTCGGGATCGCGATACACTTGAGCAGTGTCCAAGTGTCGAAAGTCCGTCTGCCTACTGGCGGGCGATCCAAGCAGCCCTACGCAGTCGATCGGTCATCGGACGAGTCCATTGCCAGCGCATCCGCCATCCGCACCAGCTGCGGCAGGGATTTTGCTCCCATTTTGAGCAGGACTTGGCGGCGACGCACCTTGACCGTGATTTCGCTAACGCCGAGCTCGCCGGCGATCTGCTTGTTGAGTAATCCCTTCACGACCAGCGCCATCACCGCTCTTTCGCCTTCGCCCAAATCTTCGAAGCAGCGCTTCAGCGCTTGAATTCGCTCGTCATGCGAGCGCCGGGCTCGGTCCTGCTCGATTCCGCGATGGATCGCATCAAGCAGGTCCTGGTCGTCAAAGGGCTTGGTCAGGAACTCGATCGCGCCTGCCTTCATGGCGCGTACCGACATCGCGATATCCCCGTGCCCGGTGATGAAGATGACCGGGAGTCGAATGCCGTGCCCGGCCATCTGCCGCTGGAACTCAAGGCCGCTCTGCCCCGGCATCCGAATGTCCAGTACGAGGCAACCGGGCGCATCCGGCAAGGTAGCATTAAGGAACTCAAGAGTCGACCCGAACAGCCTGGCGGTGAGGCCGATCGAGGCAAGGAGGTCTTCCAGCGCAGCGCGCACCGAATGGTCATCGTCGATGACATGCACAATGGCCGTTTCGGCTCCTGCGACAGAGGGTGCCGTCATGCCGCGGCCACCGGTTGACGCGCTGGCAGCCGGATATGGAATCGCGCGCCTTGCGGCTTCATCCGATCCACCCAGATTGTTCCGCCATGGGCTTCGACGATTGATCGGCTGAGGGTCAGGCCGATACCGGTGCCGCCTTCCTTGGTCGTCCAGAAGGTGTCGAACAGCCTCGGCAGATGATCCTCCCGGATGCCAGGGCCGGTGTCGCTGGCCGAAATCTCTACATCGCCGCTGGCATCTGAGACGGCTGAGATAGAAAGCGCCCGCTTGTGCGCGGGCATATCCGCCATCGCCTCTATCGCATTGAGGATCAGGTTGCACATCACCTGCTGCAGTTGGATCTTGTCGCCCCAGACCGCTGGAAGCTGGTCGGCCAGCGCCATCTGAAGCGAGACCCCATGCCGGTCGATCTCGCTGCGCGACAATGCGACCGCTTCGACGACGATGTCATCGATGCCCAGCATTTGCCTGTTGGGCGCGTCGCCCCTGGCATGTTCGCGGACACGGCCGACGATCGTGCTGGCGCGATTGGCGTCCTGGACGATCCGCTCGATCGCCAACCGCGCACGATCAAGGTTCGGTGGTGAGCCTGCCAGCCAGCGACTGGCGGCATCCCCACTGGTCGCGATCGCCGCCAGCGGCTGATTAATTTCATGGGCGATCGACGCGGCGAGTTCCCCAAGACTGTTGACCCGTGCGATACGGATCAGTTGCGCCCGCGCCTCATGCGCCGCAACTTCGGCCGCGACCACCTTCAACGCAAGATAAGTGGTGAGCGCGATGGTCGATACGCTGATCGCAAGGTTTACGATGCCGGCCTCTCGCGAACCGGACTTGGTCATGCCAAAGCTGATCAAGGTCAGCAGGATGCATCCGGCAGCCAAACAGACGACCGTGCGGTTCCGGAACTGGCCGACCGCCAACAATATGACCGCGATATAGAATACGGCCGTTGCAATCTCGAGGTCGGTCACCGTGTCGGAGATGAATACGGCCACCATCAGCGTGGCGATGGTCAGAACCCTGAGGGCAGGAGACAGGACGAATCGGTGCGCTCCGCCAGCGATCGACGGTCGATTTTCCGCATGCGCGGGAAGCATATTGATCATGGCCTTCTCCGCTTTCCTGTTTGCGGTCATGAACGGCAAGCTAAGACTGTCTGTCATCAGCCGATATGCAACCGCATAGAGTCCGAAGCGACATCATCCAACTACCCGCGCCGCACTCTATACCTTTGTATATAGCAGCTTTCCGCAAGAATTCTCGTGTCCGAGGCGCGCACATCCTATCAGCGCCTCGCCAGCCTCCGGCGGTTCGAGGAACACCGGCATCGGGAGATACAAGCTGGCACGATGATGGAGCGTGGCCAGGGGAACCAGGATGCATATCGGCTCGGATAGGAATAGGTGTGCAGCCGGGACTCGACCATGGCCGCTGCTTCGTCGGTCTTTGGCGGCTCGTCTGGCCATGCTTGCCAGTGCTGCCGGCATGTCAGCATTACTGACGGGTTGTGGTTACAGGATGCCGACGGTTGCGCCCGAAGCCGCTGCCTTCGTTGTCCAGGGCGACCGGATCGTCATCCCGGCGGGTTCGCCGCTTCGGTCGCAAATCGCGATCACCACGGTCGATAGCGCCAGCATCGCGCAGGACGTCGCAGCCCCCGCAATCGTCGAGGCGGACCCTGCGCGTCAGGTTCATGTTCTCACCCCGTTCGCCGGACGAATCACGCGGCTGGGCGTCCATCTCGGCGATCGCGTCCATGCCGGGCAATTGTTGGCGCAACTGACCTCGCCTGACCTCTCGTCGGCGCTGGCCGATGATGCCCGCGCCCGCACGCAGCTTAAGCTGACGCAAAATGCACGCGATCGCGCCACCGCGCTCAAGGACATCGGGGGCGCCGCCGACAAGGATGTCGAGCAGGCACGGGCAGACTATGCGGGCGCCCAGGCGGAAGCCGTGCGAGCGGGCGAGCGCCTGCGTCAGGTCGGCGCAATTCGCGGCGGCGGGCTGGTCTTGTCCGCGCCGTCCTCCGGGGTGGTGAGCGACCTTGCGGCCGCACGCGGTGCCTACTGGACCGATCCCGCCGTACCGCTGATGACGGTGACGGATATCGGCACCGTCTGGGTCACCGCCAACGTAGCCGAGGGCGATCTCGGCGCGATTCGAGAGGGGCAGCCGGTCCGCATCACCTTCATGGCCTATCCGGGCGAGACCATCGCTGGACGGGTGCAGTCGATCGCGCCCCTGCTCGACCCCGATACCCGCCGCGCCAAGGTGCGGATCGTCATCGCCAATCCCGGCGAGCGTTTCAAGCCAGGCATGTTCGCGACCGTGCGCTTTGCATCGGCGGCGAAGGCCAGCCCCACCGTGCCGACCACCGCGCTGCTTCTCAAGGACGACGCGACCACGGTCTATGTCGAAGTCGGTCCCTGGACCTTCGAGCGGCGGGCGGTCGATACCGGCCCGGAACAACGCGGCCGCACCACGATCCTGTCGGGGCTTTCTTCCGGGAAACGGATCATCGCCAAGGGCGGTGTGCTGCTCGATGATTGAACGGTTCATCCGGCTCGCCATCACACGGCGCAAGATCGTGATGCTGATCGCGGCGTTCGTCGTCGCCTATGGCTGGTATTCGTGGCGGCAGCTTTCGATCGAAGCCTATCCCGACATTGCCGATGTCAGTTCGCAGGTCATCACCCAGGCGCCCGGCCTGGCCGCTGAAGAGGTCGAGCAACAGATCACCGTGCCGCTCGAACGCGCCCTCAACGGCACGCCGGGCCTGGCGATCATGCGCTCCAAAAGCACCTTCGGCCTGTCGTTGATCACGCTTGTTTTTCGCGATGGATCGGAAAATTATTGGTCGCGCCAGCGCATCCAGGAGCGCATTAGCGGCGTCACCTTGCCGACAGGGATGACGCCTGGGCTCGACGCGCTGACCTCGCCCGTAGGCGAAATCTATCGCTACACGCTTGAATCCGACAGGCTCGGTCAGCGCGAGCTGTCCCAACTCCAGCAGTGGGAAGTGATCCCGGCGCTGTCACAGATTCAGGGCGTGGCGGGCGTCAACAATTTCGGCGGCATCACCACCCAATATGAGCTGGAGCTGGACCCCATGCAGCTCCAGCGCTCCGGCCTCTCGCTGAAATCGGTCGAGGATGCGATCACCGCCAACAACCACAGCACCGGCGGCAGCGTCATCACGCGCGGCGAGCAGGGCTATGTCGTACGCGGCGTCGGCGCACTGCATGACCTGACCGATCTCGGCAGCGTCGTGGTTAGCCAAAAGGGCGGCGCGCCGGTCCTCGTGCGCGATCTCGGCAAGGTGCGGCTGAGTCAGGTCGAGCGGCACGGGGTCGTGGGCAAGGACAATCGGGGCGACACCATCGAGGGGATCGTTACGCTGCTGCGCGGCGAGAACCCGTCACGGGTGATGGAGGATGTCCATACCAAGGTGACCGAGCTGAATGCGCAGCTGGCCGGAAAGGGCGCACGGATCGTGCCGTTTCTAGACCGGTCCGATCTCGTCCAGACCACCGTCGACAAGGGCTCGCATACGGTGATCGAGGGTGTCGGCCTCGTGCTGATCGTGCTGATTCTGTTCCTCGGCAGCGCGCGCAGCGCCTTGATCGTCGCGATCGTTATCCCGCTTGCCATGCTGATCGCGTTCATCCTGATGAACCTGACGAATGTACCCGCCAATCTTCTGTCATTGGGCGCGATCGATTTCGGTATCATCGTCGACGGCGCGATCGTAATGATGGAATCGCTACTGCGACGGCGGGAGGCGCGGCCCGACAAGCCGCTGACGCGAACCGAGGCGACCGATGCCGCCGTCCAGGTCGGCCGTCCGATCTTCTTCGCAACGATCATCATCGTCACCGCCTATATGCCACTGTTCGCGTTTCAGCGGATCGAGGCGAAGCTGTTCACGCCGATGGCCTTCACGGTCGGCTATGCCCTGCTCGGCGCGCTGCTCGTGTCGCTGGCCCTGGTGCCGGCGCTCGCCTACATCGCCTTCCGAAAGCCGACCAAGACCTTCCGTAACCCGGTGCTGGCCTGGATCGAGCGCGGTTACGCCGTTGTCCTGCGCCGCTGTCTCGACTTGCCAGCGATCATCTATGGCATTGCGGGCGTCGCCGCCCTGGCAGTGCTTCTGTTGGGCGCGACTGTGGGCCGCGAATTCCTGCCCGCGCTCGACGAAGGCTCGATCTGGTTGCAGGTGCAGTTGCCAAGCGGCATTTCGCTCGACAAGGGCAAGGAAATGGCGGGCGAATTGCGCCGCGCGGTGCGTTCCTTCCCGGAAACCTCCTATGTGGTGACGCAGCTCGGCCGCAATGATGACGGCACCGATCCCTTCACGCCATCGCATATCGAGGCGAGCGTCGGTTTGCATCCCTATGGCAGCTGGCCGTCGGGCGAGACCAAGACCGATCTGATCCGGCGCATGGACGCGAAATTCAAGACAATGCCCGGCTTCAACGTCGGCTTCAGCCAGCCTATGATCGACGGCGTCTATGACAAGATGGCCGGCGCCCACAGCGAGCTGGTCATCAAAATCTATGGTGACGACTTCCACGAGCTGCGGCGGATCGGCAACGCCATCGTCGATGTGCTGAACAAAACGCCGGGTGCCGCCGATGTCGGGCTCGACCAGGAACCGCCGCTGCCGCAGCTGGTCGTGCAGGTCGATCGCGACGCCGCCGCGCGGCTCGGGGTCAATGCCGGGGATATCACCGACCTGATCCAGACCGGTATCGGCGGCGAGGGTATCGACCAGCTTTATGTCGGCGATCGGCGCTACGACATTGCGGTACGTTTCCCCGCCAATGTCCGCAGCACCGTCGCGGAAATCCGCAACCTGCCGATCACCACGGCGAACGGCGCGCAGGTACTCCTCTCGACGGTCGCCAATGTCTCGCTCAAGTCCGGCGAGAGTATGATCACCCGCGAGATGGGACATCGCCACCTGACCGTGAAGCTCGGCTATCGCGACCGCGACCTGACTTCGTTCCTGCAAGATGCGAAGCGCAATATCGAAAGCCAGGTCAAGTTCGACAAGGCGGCCTATCGCCTCGAATGGGGCGGACAGTTCGAGAATCAGGCCCGTGCCGAAGGCCGGCTGGGCGTGATCCTGGGCATCATGTTCGGCGCGATGGCGCTGCTGCTCTACATCCAGTTCGCCCTGTTCCGGCAAGTGCTGCTGATCCTGGGCGCGGTGCCGTTGGCGACACTGGGCGGGCTGGTGGCGCTGCACCTGACCGGTTCGACGCTCAACGTCGCCTCGTCAGTCGGCTTCATCGCACTGTTCGGCGTGGCGATCCAGAACGCGATCATCATGGTCTCCAACCTGAACACGCATAGGGTGGACGGCGAGGGCCTGTTCGATGCGGTGCTGGCGGGGGCGGGCGAGCGGTTGCGGCCGGTGCTGATGACGGCGACCGTCGCCACCATCGGCATGCTGCCAGCCGCGCTCAACACTGGCGTCGGCAGCGACGTGCAGCGCGGGTTGGCAACCGTGGTGGTCGGCGGCCTCATCGTTGCCACCGCGCTGACATTGTTCGTGGTGCCAACGCTCTATTTCGTGATCGAGCGCGCCGCCTCCCGCCGCGCGGAGCGCCACGGCCAGCTGAGGCAGAATACGCCACTGCCCGAGACGGGGGCCTGATGCGATGCGCCTGATCCCCACCCTCCGTGCTGGCGCATCGCTCGGCTGCCTGCTTGTCGCTGGCTGCGCGGTCGGCCCGAATTTCCAGCGGCCGAGGGCGCCCGCCGACGCGGCCTATGCAAACCTGCCGAGCGGGCAGACCGGTGTCCAACAAGTGGTTCCCGGTGCGGATATTCCCGCCGACTGGTGGACATTGTTCCACTCGCCCGCGCTGGACGCGCTTGTCCGCCGAGCGATAGCCGCCAACCCCGACCTAGCGGCGGCGCGCGCGGCGCTCCGCCAGTCGCAGGAACTGGCCAAGACTGATCGCGGCGCCTACCTGCCCAGCGTCAACCTCGACGCCTCGACGATACGCACGCGCAATCCGGGCGTATTGGCCTCCCCGCTGCAATCCGACAGCGACCTGTACACATTGCACACCGCGCAATTGACTGTCGGATACGCGCTCGACCTGTTCGGTAGCATCCGCCGCCAGGCCGAAAGCAGCGCGGCAGCCGCCGAAGCGCAGCGTTTCCAGACCGAGGCGGCCTATGTCACGCTAACCTCGAACGTCGTCGTCGCGGCGATCACCGAAGCCTCGCTGCGGGAGCAGATCGCGGCGACGGAAAAGAGCATCGCCGCGCAGGCGCGCATTCTCGAGATCATGCGCGGCCGCCTCCGGCTTGGCGACGCGGCACGCGCCGATGTCGCCGCGCAGCAGACCCTGCTGGCCCAGACCGAGCAATCCCTGCCACCACTCCAAAAGCAGCTGGCGCAACAGCGCGACCTGATCGCTGCGCTTGCCGGGCAGATGCCCGACAGCGATCAGCCCCGCGTCGATCTCGCGACACTGTCGCTGCCGCAAAATTTGCCCCTCAGCTTGCCCGCCCGCCTGGTCGATCAACGGCCGGACGTGCGCGCCACCGAGGCCAATCTTCATGCCGCCGGCGCGCAGGTCGGGGTCGCCATCGCCGCGCGTCTGCCCGCCATCACGCTGGGCGGCAGCGCCGGCGGCTCATCGACCAAATTCGCAACCCTGCTCGCGCCCGAGAATGTGCTGTGGAGCATCGTCGGTGGGCTGACCGCACCACTGTTTGACGGCGGCACGCTGCGCCACCGCCAACGCGCGGCTGAGGCAGCCTTTGACCAGGCCAAAACGCAATATCGCGGCGCCGTGCTGGCGGCCTTTCAGAACATGTCCGACACACTCGCCGCAATCGGTTCGGACACCGACGCGCTTCACGCCGCCGAACGCGCCGAAAAGGCCGCGGCCGACAGCCTCGCCATTGCCCAGGGTCAGGCCAGGCTGGGGGCCGTGGCTCCGCTCCTGGTGCTGAATGCCGAGCAAGCCTATTGGCAAACCAGCCTAGCGCTCCAGCAAGCGCGCGCCGCGCTGTATGCCGATAGTGCCGCTCTGTTCCAGGCGCTGGGTGGCGGATGGTGGAACCGGAGTGCCTCGGCTGGCAGCGCTCCCGGCGTTGGGGCATCGGAGCGCTGAACGTCATGCCGGGTTCGCCATAGGCGATCTCGCCGTCCTCAAGATGCGCGATGCGGATGACCATGAAGAGCCAGTCGCCATAGATTTCGACCTTGGGAAATTGATCCGCTTTTCCCGTCTATCGCAATTGCACGGACCGGCCTGCTGTCGCGATAGAGATAAGCAGCAATGACAGTCGTGAATGTCTCTCTTTGTTTTGATCGGCTTGCTTACAGCATGGACGACCCACCGGAACATCAAGAGGGTGGCGATACTTTGGTATAGTCCGCCGTCGATCGATTGACATTGCTGCGGCGCGGGAGCATCGGCTGCCCGTCGGCAAGATTTGCCGACTATCAGGAAAGTCAACCGATCAATGCCAAGCGACAGTAGTCGATTGTCCGCGCCGTTTGGGGTGCCTGACCGAGCCTGATCGCATCAGTCTCACCCCGGGCGGCTCGCCAAGCGGCGTCCGATGAGGTGAGATATGCAAAACGTGCCCAATATTTCCCGGGGCGTGCGCCCCTTTTCACGCATGCTGCGCCTGACCGCACCCAATCGGGCCGACGCTATCGCGTTCGTTCTGCTGGCGGGCCTCGCCATGCTCCTATTCCGTGGCGCGGAGGGCGTCGCCGAACCTTTGTCGCGCCTGCGCATCGAGCCGGTCACGCTCGATCCCGCCTATCTGCCCTATTATGCGCTGCGCACCACGCTGCGCATGTTTGCAGCGCTGCTGGCATCGCTTGTCTTCACGCTCGTCGTCGCGACGCTGGCCGCGCGCAGCCGCCGCGCGGGGCAGATCATCGTGCCGGCGCTGGACATCCTGCAATCGGTGCCGATCCTGGGCTTCCTCACCTTCACCGTCACTTTCTTCATGGGGCTGTTTCCGGGGCGCATTCTGGGCGTCGAACTGGCCGCGGTGTTCGCGATCTTCACGAGCTAGGCGTGGAACATGGCGTTCAGCTTCTACCAGTCGCTGCGCTCGGTGCCGTCCGATCTCGATGAAGTATCTCGCGGCTTCGGTCTTTCGCCTATGCGCCGTTTCCTGCGGCTCGACCTGCCGTTCGCGACCCCGGCGCTCGTCTGGAACATGATGATGTCGATGTCGGGCGGCTGGTTCTTCGTCGTCGCGTCAGAGGCGATCACGGTTGGCAACACCACGGTTACGCTGCCGGGCATCGGCTCCTGGCTGGCGCTCGCTGTTGCGCGGGAGGATTTCGCGGCGATCGGATGGGCCGTCGGCGCGATGGCGGTGGTGATCCTGCTCTACGATCAGCTGGTTTTCCGGCCCGTTGTCGCCTGGGCCGACCGCTTCCGCTTCGAGCAGACCGCGAGCACCGAACGGCCGCGCTCCTGGGCCTTTGATCTGTTCCGGCGCACCCGGCTGCCGCCGCTGCTGTTCGCGCCTGTCACTGGCCTCGGCCGGATCCTGCTGATGCTCGATCCCGGCCATGCGGCGCGAGCGGTCCCAAAGCGCGACCGGCAAACCGGCCGGATCGGCAATGCGATCTGGACGGCGCTGATCGCCGCGGCCGTCCTGTTCGCGGGATGGACGATTATCAGCTACGTGATGCGGGCATTGAGCTGGGGCGACGCGCTGACTGTCTTGGGCCTCGCCTGCCTGACGATGCTGCGCGTTCTCCTGCTGATCGCCCTGGCGAGTCTGATCTGGGTGCCGGTCGGCGTCTGGATCGGACTGCGCCCCAAATGGGCCGAGCGGCTCCAGCCGATCGCGCAGTTCCTCGCCGCCTTTCCGGCTAATGTCCTCTTCCCGTTTGCGGTGATCGCAATCGTCCGATGGAAGCTCAGCCCGGATGTGTGGCTGTCGCCGCTGATGATCCTGGGCACACAGTGGTACATATTGTTCAACGTCATCGCCGGCGCGAGCGCGATCCCGACCGACCTGCGCGAGGCTGCCGGAATGTTCGGCGTCAAGGGTTGGCAATGGTGGCGGCAGGTCGCGCTGCCCGGGATATTTCCTTACTATGTGACCGGCGCCCTGACCGCGTCGGGCGGTTCCTGGAACGCCAGCATCGTCGCGGAAGCCGTGTCCTGGGGCAATCAGAAGCTGGAAGCCTCGGGCCTCGGCGCGTTCATCGCCAAGGCCACCGCCGCGGGCGACTATCCCCGCGTCGCGCTCGGCATTGCGGTCATGTCGCTGTTCGTGATCGCCTTCAACCGGCTGCTGTGGCGGCCAATGTACGCCTTTGCCGAGCGCCGCCTGCGCCTCGCCTGACACTATCGAAATCGAAAAGAGCCTCGATCATGGCCACCATCGCTGTACCCCGCCCGCTCGTCGAACTGTCCAACGTCTGTCATCACTATGGCAAGGGGCATGGTCAGATGCTCGTACTCGATGACGTCGATCTGACCCTGAACGAGAATGAGATCGTCGGCCTTCTGGGCCGCTCCGGATCGGGGAAATCCACGCTGCTGCGGTCGATCGCAGGCCTGATCGCGCCGAGCGAGGGCAAGGTGCGCTTCGTACCCGGCGAGGATGGCCGAAGCCCGAGCGTCAGCATGGTGTTCCAAACCTTCGCGCTTTTTCCTTGGCTTACCGTCCTTCAGAATGTCGAGCTGGGACTTGAGGCGCAGAAGGTGCCGGCCGAACAACGCCGCACCCGCGCGCTTGCGGCCATCGACCTGATCGGCCTCGACGGGTTCGAGAACGCCTATCCCAAGGAGTTGTCGGGCGGGATGCGCCAGCGGGTCGGTCTCGCCCGTGCGATCGTCGTCGATCCGGCGCTGCTATTGATGGACGAGCCCTTCTCGGCTCTCGACGTGCTGACCGCCGAGACGCTCAGGACCGACCTGCTCGACCTCTGGTCGGAAGGCCGGATGCCGATCAAGTCGATCCTGATCGTCACCCACAATATCGAGGAAGCGGTGCTGATGTGCGACCGTATCCTCGTCTTTTCCTCCAATCCCGGCCGCGTGGCAGCGGAGATCAAGGTCGATCTGCCGCAGCCGCGCGACCGGCTCGACCCCACCTTCCGTGCGCTGGTCGACGACATTTATGCGCGGATGACGGCGCGCGCGCCCGCGACGCCGGTGAATGACGGGCTGTTTCCCGGCACCGGCATCGCGATGGTGCTTCCCGTCGTCTCGACCAATGCGCTTGCCGGGCTGATTGAAGAAGTGGACGGCGCGCCATTCGATGGCCGCGCCAGCATGGCCGACCTCGCCGACCAGCTGCAACTTGAGGTCGATGAGCTTTTCCCGATGGCCGAGACGCTGCAATTGATGCGCTTCGCCGAACTGACCGGCGCCGAAATCACCCTGACGCCAGCCGCCCGCCACTATGCGCAGGCCGATGTCGATGCACGCAAGGCGATCTTCGCGCAGGCGCTACTGGCGCATGTCCCGCTCGCGCAGCATATCCGCCGCATCCTCGACGAGCGCCCGAGCCATGTCGCACCCGCTCGCCGCTTCCGCGACGAACTGGAGGATCATATGTCACCCGATTATGCCGCGGAGACGCTGAACGCGGTAACGCATTGGGGCCGTTACGCAGAAGTTTTTGCTTATCACGAGGACGTCGATCAATTCAGTCTTGACGATCCGAGCTGATGTCGATGCACGTCCTGATCATGGCGGACGCTATGGGAATGGCGCCACCCGTCGCGCTATCACATTCGCAGTTACGATCCGCCGATAGTCAAAGAAAGGAATTGGCCGACCATGTCCAATGCGACCCCCGCGCCGGCTCCTCTATTGGATATCCTTTTTCGTGTTGCGGCTGGCCTACGCCTTGCGGCGTCTTAGGTTCTTGGCGGATTCGCTTCTGATTGTGCCGCTGTCCCACCGGATCAAGCGCTTCGCGGCAGGACGGAGCAGACGTCGCAAGCGATTTCGTGCCGGATGGAATCATTCGTCGCTTCTGAGAGGCGGTGCGGAGGCTTCCAACCTTATGGACTCCCCGAATTCCCGCCCTCCTTCAAATGAGAGGCAATTCCAAGCATATAGGCCAGGCGAATGATACTGTTCGATCATGCGTCCGCCATTTTTAGCCTTCACGACCGCATCTGAACTCTTTCTGGCTCAATTGCTAGACAGTCGGCTGCAGCGATCCGTATCGATCCGGCGTAGAAACCCAAGCATAAGCCCGGCATCCTAACTATCATCTAATGATTTAATGAAATTGGCGGAGACGGAGGGATTCGAACCCTCGGTAAGGAGTTATCCCTACGACGGTTTAGCAAACCGTTGGTTTCAGCCACTCACCCACGTCTCCAAACATGGCCTGAACGCCCGCTTGGGGCGGGGCTGCGGCTAGGCGACGTGTCCTATAGCGACGGCTTTGACGCATGGCAACGGTCCTGTTCGGGGATTTTTTGCCCTTTTGCCATGCTCGTAAATCGTTCCGGCCCGGAATCGACTCAGGTGGGCGTTCGTTCATTGTCGTTTCAGGTTGAAAGCCGATAGTCTGGGGGATGGTTAAGATGGCAATTTGCGGGGAGCATCGGGCATGAACGGGATTATGGGACGGACAAGCGCCCGCCTGGCGCGGGCAGCCGCGCTGGTGGCGGCACTGGCGGGGCTGGCGCTCAGCCCTGTGGCGGCGTCGGCGCAGGTGCGCACGATCGATCCCAACACCGCAATCGATGCCGATCTCGCCCCGCCCCCGCCCGCGCGCAGCGCCCCCACAGAACCGGGCGTTGATCCCAGCGTCTATAGCGACACTCCGGCCGACAGCGCCGTCACGTCCGGCACGACAGCGACCGGCGCGCCCGTCACCGCCGCATCGCCCCCCGCCGCGATCGCGCCCAGCGATTCCTTCCAGCAGGACGATCTGATCGGCGCGGCCGAAGGCGTGTTCGGCAAGGGCGCGGAAGGGCTGGCAGGCCTGATCGAAAAAGTGCTGAAGGATCAGGGGCGCCCCAACGCCTATATCGCCGGACGTGAGGCATCGGGTGCCTTTGTCGTCGGCCTGCGCTACGGCTCTGGCACGCTCAATCACAAGGTCGAGGGCAAGCGCGAAGTCTATTGGACCGGCCCGTCGATCGGCTTCGATGTCGGCGGCAACGCAGCCAACACCTTCGTCCTCGTGTATAATCTCTACGACACGCAGGATCTCTATCACCGCTTCCCGGCCGCCGAAGGCACCGCCTATCTGGTCGGGGGTTTCACCGCCAGCTATCTGCGCTGGGGCAATGTCGTGCTGATTCCGATCCGCCTTGGCGTCGGCTATCGGCTGGGGGTCAATGCCGGCTATATGAAGTTCAGCGAAAAGCGGACCTGGTTGCCGTTTTGAGGGGCGTTTGGGCTCCCGCGCAGGCGGGAGCCCAGTTCTGAGCGTGGGACTGGGCTCCCGCCTGCGCGGGAGCACCTTCTTCCCAAAGACTACAACCCCAATGCCAGTTGATCGCCCTGCTCGCTTTCCTCCGCCGCTTCCAGATTATGCACCCCCAATCCCAGCAACCGCGCGCCCATCCGCAGGGGTAGCTGGGCCAGCAACAGTTCCCGCGCCGCCTGTGCCAGCAGGTCGGGCGACCGTACCGGGGTCGCAAAGCTGCGCGACCGGGTGATGATGCGGAAATCGGCGAATTTGATCTTCAGCGTCACCGTCCGGCCCCAGGCCTGCGCCTTTTCGATCCGCCCCCACAGGCTGGTCGCGATCCGGTCAATCTCCGCGACCAGTCTTTCCCGCTCGGTCAGGTCGTTGAAAAATGTATCCTCGACACTCACCGACTTGCGCTGTTCGCGCTCGCGCACCGGCCGGTCGTCCTGCCCGCGTGCGGCGCGATAATAATAGTCCGCCGCGCTGCCGAAATGCGCCTGAAGGAAAGCCAGGCCGCGCGCGCGCAGGTCAGCCCCCGTCTCTATCCCCAGCGCGTGCATCCGCGCCGCCGTCACCGGTCCGACGCCATGGATGCGCCGCACCGGCATCGCCGCGATGAAGGCCTGGCCTTCGCTGGGCCGCACTACGCACATGCCGTCAGGCTTGTTCTGGTCCGACGCCAGCTTGGCGATCAGCTTGTTATAGGAAACGCCCGCCGAGGCTGTGAGCCCGGTTTCGGCGCGAATCAGCGCGCGTATCTCTGCCGCGACCTGCGTCGCCGACGCTATGCGCGGCTTGTTCACAGTGACGTCCAGATAGGCTTCATCGAGCGATAACGGCTGGATCATGTCGGTAAAGCGCGCGAAGATCGCCCGGATCTGGCCGGACACTGCGCGATAGGCGTCGAATCGCGGCGGTACGAAGATGAGGCCGGGGCAGAGCCGCCGCGCCCGTGCGCCGGGCATGGCGGACTTCACGCCGAACGCCCGCGCCTCATAGCTGGCCGTCGCCACCACCCCGCGCGGCCCGCCACCGCCGACCGCGATCGGCTGGCCCCGCAGCGTGGGATCGTCGCGCTGTTCCACCGACGCATAAAAGGCGTCCATGTCGATATGGATGATCTTGCGCAGCGGTGGCGGCGGGGCGTCCATGGCGCGATCTTATGCCATGAGAGGAACGAAAGGGAAACAGCGTTGCCGCCGCGACGCTTATTCCTTACCCTTGAGCGCCAGCAAGGCTGCGAAGGGACCGGCCTGATCCTCCCGCAGCACGCCTGCTTCACGTAAAACCGCATCGGCATCGGGCGCACGGGGATAGGGTGTCATCGCCAGCGCGACGGTTTCGGCAACCGCCTCCCCCATGTCGATGATATTGCCGCTATAGCCGATCGTGTCGCAATCCTCCGCGTCCAGCTCCATTTCAGCGCCTTCGACGACATCGCCATCCTCGGCGATGAAGCGGAGCAGGAAATCGCTGTCGATCATTTCCGGCACCGGCAGGCCGGTCGCGACGCAGGCCTGGGTCAGGCTGGCCTGCACCCGGCCGCGTGCGAAGATGCTGCCATTTTCCTCACTGATCGCATAGTCCGCTTCCAGCGCATCGAGCGCCAGCAGCGCGAAGCGGCGCATCAGCGCCTCGCGCTCCGCCGTATCGGCGGTGATGGTCGTGTTGCCGCTGATATGGCCGATCTGGTCCAGCCTGATGGGCCGCGAAAATTCAGGCGTCGGCAGTGCGCTCATCCCAGATCCCCCGCCAGCATCGCATCGCGGGTCAGGCAGCCCAGCCGCGTCCAGCGCTCCCGCAGCGCGCCTTCGACATGGGCGAGCGCCGCGTCGCTCACCGGCGCACCGCGATAGAGGTTGCGGCGCAGCGCATCGGTCATGTCCGCCTCACCCGCCAGCGCTGCGCGATAGGCGCTGATCCGGCCACCCAGCGCGCTCATCATCCGGCCGATATGCTTGCCGACCACGACGTCGCCAATCCCTTCCTGCCGCAACTGGCCGTCCATATCGTCAACGAACAATTCGGTCAGCCAGACGCTTTCCTGGGTTGCCCCCTGCTGCTCCAGCCGCATCAGCACCTGCGCCAGCACCGCCACGATCATGTCGAATCGCCCGTCCAGCGTGTCCGGCACTGCGCCGTCCATATACCAGTGCGGCTGGCGACCCTCCGCGACCACGGCGTGGTAGAGCGGCATCAACCCCGCCTTGGGATCGGTGCGGCCAAACAGGCGCTGGAGGAAGGAAGGGGAGGCTGTGGACATGAGGACTATGCTTTTTTAAGACGGATCGTTGGACGGGACGCCGTCCTGCCAAGTGTCGCCCCTTGCCGGGAGCGACGCATTTCCATATTGATCGAGCCGCTGCCCAATGCAATGGCGGCGTCATGTTTATTGGGTTCGCGGGTGCGTTCCGCCAGGAGAAGTCCATGCGTCAGTTCAGCCGTCATTCCACACGCGGGCGTTTCCTGTTGGCTCTCGGCCTCGGCGCGCTGGTACTGGGGGCATCGGGCTGCACCCGTATCCGCACCCATCAGGGCTATCAGGTCGACAAGCTGCTGGTCGATTCGGTCCAGCCGGGCATCGACAATCGCGCATCGGTGGAAGGGACGCTGGGTCGCCCCAGCTTCACGTCGCAATTCGGTGAGCAGGACTGGTATTATGTGTCGCGCGACATGCGCTCACTGGCCTTCTCCAACCCCAAGCCCGCCGACCAGACCGTGCTGCGCGTCCGCTTCGATGCGGCGGGCAATGTCGTGGCGGTGGATCGCGCGGGACTTGAGCAGGTCGCCAACATCTCGCCCATGGGCGACAAGACCCCGACGCTGGGTCGCAATCGCAGCCTGTTTGATGAGATATTCGGCAATATCGGCGCGGTCGGTGCCGGTGGCATGGGCGGCAATAGCGGCGGCAGCGGTCCGGGCGGCGGCCCCAACGGCAGCTAAGGTGGAACGACTCTAGATCGAACACCCAACCCCGTTCGTTTCGAACGGATCAAGGTGAAGGCATTTCACACTAAGCCGCCTGCCCCTCACTCCAGGCTCTTGCTCGCCTGTTCGGTGACATCCTTCGACAGGCCCGGCTGCGCCAATATGCGCTGCAATTGCGCCCGCATCAGCGCCGCGCGATCGGCGTCAAAGCGCTTCCACCGGCCCAGCGGCGGCACCAGCCGTGCGGCGGTCTGGGGGTTGCGCGAATCGAGCGCGATGATGCAGTCAGCCACTAGCTGATAACCCTTGCCCGACCGGTGATGGAACGCCCACTGATTGCCCGCGAACGCGCCGTAGAGCGATCGCACCCGGTTGGGATTGGACAAAGTGAACGCCTTGTGCCGCCCCAATTCCTCGACCTGATCGACCGTATCGGGATGCAGCGCGAACGCCTGGGTCTGGAACCATTTGTCGAGCGTCAGCGCGTCATGGCCATAACGGTTGTAGAATATGTCGATCGCCGCATCGCGCTCCGGGCTGGTGCCATTGGCCAGCGTGGCGAGCGCCGCCTGCCGCTCGGTCATATTGTCCGCCTCATGGAACTGGGCAAAGGCGATGGCGGGGCCATCGTCTGCGCCGGACGCCACCAGATAATGGAGCGCAGCGTTGCGCAGTTTGCGCGCGCCCTTGGCCGCTGACGACAGCGAAAAACCGTTCGCCTTGGTACGGCTGTGGATGTCGCGCCATAGCGGCTCCAGCTCCGCGCCGATTCGCTGTTGCAGCGCTTCCCGCGCGGCGTGAATCGCATCCGGGTCCACCACCGCCATCTGGTCACCCAGATAGGCTTCGCTGGGCAGGCGGATGGTTTCGGCAATGAAGGCCGGGTCGAGCAGCGGGTCGGTGATAGTGTTGCGCACCGCCGCGATGACCGCGGCGTCATCGACCGGCTGCCCGGCGATCGCCCCGATCAGCACATTGACCATCAGTTGCTGCATCGCCTCATAGCGCGCAAACGGATCATCATCGCGCGCCGACAGGAAGGCGAGATCATCCTGGCTGCGATTGGTCTCGACGATCACCGGGGCAGAAAAGCCGCGGTTGATCGACAGGATCGGCGCGGCGGCAAAGCCCTCGAACCGGAAGCTCTGTTGCGCCTCGGTCAGCATCAGCAGTTGGTCGCCCTGATGCGTGCCAGTTGCCGGATCGAACAGAGCGACCCGCAGCGGGATCGCCATCGGCTGCTTGTCGGGCTGACCGAGGGTTGGCGGGATGCTCTGTTGCAGATCAAGCTCGACCGCCTGTGTCACAGGATCATGGCGCAGCAGCGCGCGGACGTGCGGGGTGCCAGCCTGTTCATACCAGCGGCGAAACTGGGTCAGGTCGATGCCCCCGCCCTCTTCCATAGCGGCGACGAAATCCTCGCAGGTCGCGGCCTGCCCATCATGCCGGTCGAAATAGAGATCGCTGCCCGCGCGGAAGCGTTCTGCCCCCAGCATCAGCGCCATCATGCGGATGATCTCGGCGCCCTTATTGTAGATAGTGGCGGTGTAGAAGTTACTGATTTCCATATAGGATTCAGGCCGGATCGGATGGGCGAGCGGGCCACTATCCTCCTGAAACTGGGCCGCGCGCAGGATGCGGACATCCTCGATCCGCTTGACTGCATGACTGCCCATGTCGGCGGAGAAATTCTGGTCGCGAAAGACGGTGAAGCCTTCCTTGAGGCTCAACTGGAACCAGTCTCGGCAGGTGACGCGGTTGCCCGACCAGTTGTGGAAATATTCATGCGCCACCACGCCTTCGACCCCGTCATAGTCAATGTCGGTCGCGGTTTCGGGGTCGGCCAAAATATAGCGTGAATTGAAGATGTTGAGGCCCTTATTCTCCATCGCACCGAAATTGAAATCGGCGACGGCGACGATGTTGAACACATCCAGATCATATTCGCGGCCATAGACGCGCTCGTCCCAGGCCATGCTGTCCTTGAGCGCCTGCATGGCGTGGGCGGTGCGGGACAGGTCGGCCTCCCGCACCCAGATGCCCAGCTGCACCTCGCGCCCGCTCATCGTCACGAAGCGGTCGGCGTTGCAGGCCAAGTCGCCCGCGACCAGTGCGAACAGATAGCAGGGCTTGGGGAAGGGATCGTTCCAGAGCGCCCAGTGGCGGCCATCGTCACCCTCGCCCTGTTCGACCGGATCGCCATTGGCGAGCAGGATGGGGAAGCGCGCCTTGTCGGCGGTCAGCCGGACGCTGTAGCGCGACAGGACATCGGGCCGATCGGGAAAGAAAGTGATGCGGCGGAACCCCTCCGCCTCGCACTGGGTGCAGAGCAGACCGCCGCTGGCGTAGAGGCCCATCAGCTTGCTGTTATTCTCTGGCACCAGCTCGACCAGCGTTTCGATGCTGTGCGCGGTGCCGGTCAGGGCGATGATCAGCGACCCGGCCTCCAGATGCCAGTCGTCCGCGCTCAGCAGCGCACCATCGACCTTCACCTCCAGCGGCACCAGTCCGTCGCCATCCAATCGCAGCGGTCGGTCATGATCGCCATTGCGCGTCACTGACAGCGTCGCACGAACGCTCGTCAGCGCCGGATCGAGATCGAAATCCAGCACGATGGTGGGGACGAGCCAGTCGGGCGGACTATAGTCTGAGCGGCGGATGATCGCGGGGGCGGCGGTGGAGCTTTGCATGTCGGCCATGCCCGCAACCTAGGGAGCGGGTGTGCAAAAGACCAGACTGCTTTGGGTCTAACTCTTCAAACTTCGCCCATATCGACCATGGTGATTCACGGCCTAGATGCGTTCGCCCGACAGGCGCTGGCACAGCATGTCGAGCTGGTCGAGGGTCGAGTAGCGCAGCGACAGGGAGCCGCCCGCGCCGCTGACATGATCGATATCGACCTTCAGACCCAATATGTCGGCCAGATGCTGCTCCAGCGCGGCGATGTCCGCATCCTTGTCGCGCGAACCGCCGCCGCGCCGCGCGACGGGCGCATCCTCGCCCTTCTTGACCCGGCGCACCAGTTGTTCGGTGTCGCGGACGGACAGCCCCTTCTGTTCGACCTGCCGCGCCAGCGCCTCGCAATCGGGCGCGCCGATCAGCGCGCGGGCATGGCCCATGCTGATCTTCTGTTCGACCACCTGCTGCTGCACCATGGCGGGCAGATCGAGCAGGCGCATGAGATTGGCGACATGGCTGCGTGATTTGCCGACCAGTCGCCCCAGCGCTTCCTGGCTGTGGTGGAATTCGGCGATCAGCTTGCGATAGGCTTCGGCCTCTTCGATCGGATTGAGATCTTCGCGCTGGATATTCTCAATGAGCGCGATTTCCAGCGTCTCCGCCTCGTCGAAATCGCGGACGATGGCGGGGATGCGGTGGAGATGGGCGCGCTGCGCCGCGCGCCAGCGGCGTTCGCCCGCGACGATCTGGAAACCGCCGCCATGGGGCCGGACGATGATCGGCTGGATCACGCCCCGCTTGGCGATGCTTTCGGCCAGTTCCTGCAACGCGCCTTCGTCGAAATGACGACGCGGCTGTTCGGGATGTGGCTGAATCAGTGCCACCTCTATGCTCTGGATCGCCTTGCCCGATGGCGAGGGAGCGGCTGCGGCCACTGGCTCCTCACGCGCGACGTCGCCGAGCAGTGCGGACAGGCCACGGCCCAGCCCGTGCGGGCGCTTGACCACCTTGGGCTTTTCGCTGGTGTCGTCGCTCAAGCCGCTACCTCCTGCCGGGGCAGGCGCGCGATCAATTCGCGCGCCAGTCGCATATAGGCTTCCGATCCCGAACAGCGGAAGTCATAGATCAGGGCCGGAACGCCATGGCTTGGCGCTTCGGACAGGCGCACATTGCGCGGAATGACGGTGGTGAACACCAGATCGCCCAGGCAGGCGCGCACATCGTCGGCCACCTGATCGGTCAGTCGGTTGCGCCGGTCATACATGGTCAGCGCCACGCCCATGATCGACAGACCCGGATTGAAACGGCCGCGAATACGCTCAACCGTCTGGAGCAGTTGCGAAAGCCCTTCGAGCGCAAAAAATTCGCACTGCAACGGCACAAGCAAAGATTGCGCGGCGACCATCGCGTTGATCGTCAACAGGCCCAGCGAGGGCGGGCAATCGATCAGGCAAATGTCCCAGCGGCCCGCAGGCGCTTCGGACAAGACCCGTTCCAGCCTGTGGGTGCGCTCTTCATATTCGATCAGTTCGATTTCGCAGCCTGACAGATCCTGCGTCGCCGGGACCAGATCGAGCTTTGGCACGCGGGTGGCGACGATGGCGTCCTCCAGCGCGCAATTGCCGACCAGCAGATCATAGCTGGACTGCGCGCGATCCGCCTGCATCACCCCCAGCCCGGTCGAGGCATTGCCCTGCGGATCGAGATCGACCAGCAACACCCGCAATCCCGTAGCCGCCAATCCCGTGGCCAGATTGATTGCGGTGGTGGTCTTGCCCACGCCGCCCTTCTGATTGGCGATGGCGATGCAGATCATGCGCGGCCTTTCCTCCTGGCGACGGGTTTGACGGCGTGCGCGATCAGGATGGCGCTATCGGCATCCGTTACGCTCGCTTCCATGTGAAAGGCACCTTGCCACGATGGGCGCACCGCCTCCAGTTCATTTTGCGCATTTCGTCCCTTGGGCAGCACCCACAGCGTTTTTTCATTCGCCAGATGCGCGGCGGAGGATAGAAGTTTGGGTAGGGGCGCATAAGCGCGGGCGCTGATCACCGCTGCGGCCGTCGCCGGGACAGCCTCGACACGCCCGCCGAATACGCGCGCGCGTTTGAGGTCGAGCTGGTCAATCACTGCGTCGAGAAATTCGATCCGCTTGCGCCGCGATTCCACCATCGTCACCGGACGGGTGGAGAGGCAGGCGACGACGATACCCGGCAGGCCAGCGCCAGAGCCAAGGTCATACCAGTCGCCCTCGCCCGCATTTTCCGCATGGCGCAGCAGTTGCGCGGAATCGACGATATGCCGCGCCCAGATATGGGGGCGGGTCGATTCGGCGATCAGATTTTGCTCGTCCATCGCCGCCAACAGGATCGCGACATAGCGTTCCAGCCGGTCCCATGTTTCACGTGAAACATCGAACTGCGTATCGAGCCAGGCCCGCGCTTCCTCTTCCGTCACGCGGCCACCCGGCGCACATGGACGAGGATCGCCGCCAACGCGGCGGGGGTGATCCCCCTGATCCGGCTGGCCGCCGCCAGCGTATCGGGCCGGGCCGCATCGAGCCGCTCGATCATTTCGGTCGACAGGCCACCGATCAGGGCGAAGTCGAAATCGGCCGGGATCATCACCCGTTCGTTGCGGCGCATATCGGCAATCTCGGCATCCTGCCGTTCGAGATAGGGCGCGTAATGCGCATCCTCCAATATCTCGACGCGCAGATCGTCGGGCGCATCGCGCAGGCCGGGTGCGAGGATCAGCAGCAAGGCCTGATCGACTTCGGGAAAGCGCGCCCATTCAAACAGGCTGCGCCGCGCGCCGTCCTGCCGCACGGTTGCGCCAGCGCGCGCCATTTCTGTGGCGGTCATCGGGCGGGCCAGTGCCGTCTCCACCGCAGCGCGTTGCGCCGCGCGATCCGCCAGACGTGCGGCGCGAACCGGGCCAGTAAGTCCGTGCGAAAGGCCAATCGCGCCCAGCCGCGTCTCCGCATTATTGGCGCGCAACCGCAGCCGATATTCGGCGCGCGCGGTCAGCATCCGATAGGGTTCGGTCACGCCCTGCAACACCAGATCGTCGATCATCACCCCGATATAGCTGCTGGCCCGGTCGAGGACCAAAGCCCCCTCGCCCTGCGCCCGCGCGGCGGCATTGGCCCCGGCGATCAGCCCCTGTGCCGCGGCCTCCTCATAACCGGTGGTGCCGTTAATCTGTCCGGCACAGAACAGGCCGGGAATAGCGCGCACCTCCAACGTGGAATCGAGCGCGCGCGGGTCGACATGATCATATTCAACGGCATAGCCCGGCACGACAATCTCGGCCCGCTCCAGCCCGCGCATCGATCGGACCATGGCGACTTGCACATCGGTGGGGAGCGAGGTGCTGATGCCGTTGGGATAGACGAGCGGATCGTCCAGCCCCTCCGGCTCCAGAAAAATCTGATGCCCGTCGCGGTCGCCAAAGCGCTGGATCTTGTCCTCGATCGACGGGCAGTAGCGTGGCCCCCGCCCCTCGATCGCGCCGCTGAACAGGGGCGACCGCCCCAGCCCGTCGCGGATGATCTGGTGGGTGCGTTCGTTGGTCCGGGTGATGGCGCAGGCAAGTTGCGGCAGGATGCGCCCGTCCGACAGCGGCGACATGGTCCAATGCGCATCGTCGGAAGGCTGCGCCTCCAGCTGCGCCCAGTCGATCGTGCGCCCGTCGATGCGTGGCGGCGTGCCGGTCTTGAGCCGTCCGATCGGCAGGCCGATGGCGCGAAGCTGGAGACCCAATGTGGTCGCGGCACGCTCCCCCACGCGACCGCCAATCTCCCGCTCGTCGCCCCGGAACAGCTTGCCGCCCAGAAAGGTGCCGGTCGCCAGCACGACAGAGGGCGCGTGCAGGACGCGGCCATCGGCCAGCGCCAACCCTGCAACCGCATCGCCGTCGAGCAACAATGCGTCGGCTTCGCCCTCGACGATGGTCAGGCCGGACTGCGCGTCGAGCATCTGATGAATCGCGGCGCGATAGCGTTTGCGGTCGGCCTGGACCCGCGGTCCCTGCACGGCGGCACCCTTGCTGCTGTTGAGCATCCGATAATGGATGGCGGCGGCATCGGCGGCGCGGGCGATCAGCCCGTCGAACGCATCGACCTCGCGCACCAGATGACCCTTGCCCAATCCGCCGATCGCCGGGTTGCAGGACATCGCGCCCACGGTCGCGCGCTCGAAGGTGAGTAGCGCCACGGTCGCGCCCTTGCGCGCAGCCGCCGCCGCTGCCTCACACCCGGCATGGCCGCCACCGACCACGATCACATCATAGCTTGTTCGCATGGCGCAGCCCATATCAGAAAGGCGCGGCGGGGGCAAAAGTGTTCCACGTGGAACATGTGGCTCATTTGCCGATGCAGAATCCTGCGAACAGCCGGTCAAGCATATCCTCGGTTCCGGCCTGTCCGGTCAGCGCGTCAATTTCGCGCCGCGCCTGCCGCAGCTCCTCGGCCAGGATCAGCAGGTCGCGCGCGCTGGCAGCAGAATCGAGAAAGGCTGCAATATGTCCAACTCGCTGTCGCTGTCGCGCGTGCAGCGCATAGTCGCCCTCGCCCGGCAACAGTTTTGCCGCACGATCGAGCAGCAGCGCGACCAGCGCGTCCATCCTTTCGCCGGTCTGCGCGGACAGGCGGAGGCCGGGACGATCCCCCTCTCCGTCCCGGTCGCATTGCGCCGCGATCAACAGCGCATCGTCGCGCGGCGCGTCAGCCGCGTCACCCAGCCACAATATGATGTCCGCCGCCGCCAGTGCCGATCTCGCCCGGTCTATACCGATCGCTTCGATCGCGTCGCCCGTCTCGTCACGCAGCCCTGCCGTGTCAGTGAACAGGAAAGCGACGCCGCCGATCGCCGCTGGCACCTCGATCCTGTCGCGCGTCGTCCCGGCAATGTCGGAAACGATCGCGGCGTCACGCCCGACCAGCGCGTTAAGCAAGGTCGATTTGCCCGCATTGGGCGGCCCGGCCAGCACCACCCGCACCCCGTCGCGCAGCCGCTCGGCCGATGGCGCGGCCAGCACGACGCTCACATCCTGGGCCAGCGCCGCGATCCCTTCGCCGATCCGTGCCTCGATCGCGGCATCGGGGACGTCATCCTCGTCGGAAAAATCGAGCGCCGCTTCAGCCATTGCCGACAGGCCGAGCAGGGTCGCGCGCCATCCCTCGATCCGGCGGGAAAAATGCCCCTCCGCCATCATCAGCGCGGCGCGGCGTTGCTGTTGGGTTTCGGCGGCGAGGAGATCGGCCAGCCCTTCAACCGCGTTCAGGTCCATCCGGCCATTGGCAAAGGCGCGCCGGGTAAATTCGCCCGCCTCGGCCCGGCGCAGTCCCGGCATCGCACCCAGCGCCGCTTCCACTGCCGCCACTACCGCGCGGCCGCCATGGCAGTGGAGTTCGACCAGATCTTCGCCGGTCACGGTCGTCGGACCAGGCAACCACAGGGTCAATGCTCGGTCGAGCGGCGCACCATCCTGCGGATCGACCAGCAAGGTCAGGCTGGCGTTGCGCGGCGGTGGCACGCGGCGGGCGAGTGTCTCCAGCACAGTGCGGGCGGCGGGGCCACTGACGCGGATCACCGCAATCCCTGCGGGCGGCGCGCCGCTCGACAGGGCGAAAATCGTATCGGTCACGGGAAGTGGCGCGGCCTATTTCTTCTCGGTGCCGGACATGCCCGACAGGCCGATATTCATCATCTGCTGGAACAGCCGCACCCCGGCATCGCCCATGGGAGAGAAGCTTTTGAACAGGGTTTCCATCTGTTCGATATTGCCGACGCCCTCAAACCCCTCCAGCATCGTCTTGATATATTTGTCGTGAATCGGGGTTACATCGGGCAGGCCCAGAAAGGCGCGGGCTTCGGCCGGGCTGCAATCGACATCGACGGTCACCTTCATGTTCCAAGCCCTTCCAGCGCGGAAAATTCCGTTGCGCCCGTCATGCCGCAAATTGGGCGGTCATGGCAAATTTTTTGGGTGACGCGCCCGTTGCGCTGCCTCGCGAACAGGCCAATATGGGCTACACAATAGTTGGAAGGGATTCCCCATGGCAGGCTTTATTTCCGTCCCGACGCTGGAAGGCGACGGCGCATTCGACGCCTATGTGGCCAAGCCGGCAGAGGACGCCACCGCCGCGATCATCGTCATCCAGGAAATTTTCGGCGTGAATGAAGGCATCCGCCGCAAATGCGACAGCTGGGCGAAGGCGGGTTATATCGCCTACGCGCCCGACCTGTTCTGGCGCGAAAAGCCGCATGTCGAGCTGGACGCGGACGTACCGGAGGATTTCCAGGCCGCGATCGGCCATATGCAAAAACTCAATCAGGATCAGGCGATCCGCGACATTGAAGCGACGATCCGGGCGGCGCGTGCCGCTGTGGGCGGCGGCAAGGTCGGGCTGGTCGGCTACTGCCTGGGTGGACGGCTGGCGTTCATGGCGGCGTGCCGGACGGATGGCGATGCGTTCGTCGCCTATTATGGCGTGGGCATCGATGGGCTGCTGGGTGAGCAACATGCGATCGGCAAGCCGACCCTGCTGCATATCCCGACCGCTGACGGCTTCGTTCCCGCCGAAGCACAGGCGGCGATGCATGCCGGGCTGGACGATAATCGCCATCTGACGCTGCATGACTATGATGGGCTGGACCATGGCTTTGCCGCCGAAATGGGCAATCGCCGGGATGAGGATGCCGCGCAACTGGCGGACAAGCGGACGGCGGATTTCTTCGCCGAGCATCTCGCCTGATGAGCGGCGCGTGGCGCATGGTCGCCCGCAGCCATGGCGGGCCGGAGGTGATCGCGCGAGAGGATTTCGATCCCGGCGCACCAGGTGAGGGCGAATTGCTGGTTGCGCAGGACGCGGTCGGCCTTAACTTCATCGACACCTATTACCGCACCGGCCTCTATCCGGCGCCCCTGCCTGTCCCTTTGGGGTCGGAGGGCGCGGGGCAGGTCGTGGCGGTGGGCGCTGGTGTCACCGGCTTTGCCGTCCGCGACCGGGTCGGCTGTGCCAGCGGGCTGGGCGCCTATGCCAGCCACCGCATGGTTCCCGCGGATCGGGTGGTACAGATTCCCGATGGCGTATCCAACGAGGATGCCGCCGCGATGATGCTCAAGGGTATGACCGCCTGCTATCTGGCCGAAGATACGATCCAGCTGATCGCCGGGCAGGTCGCACTGGTCCATGCGGCCGCGGGCGGGGTCGGATCAGTGCTGGTCCCATGGCTGCGCGACAAGGGCGTCATCGTCATCGCCCATTGCGGATCGGCGGAAAAAGCGGCGCTGGTCGATGCCGACCATAGCCTGCACGGACCCTTCGATGGCCTGGCCACAACCGTGCGCGACCTGACCGGCGGCAAGGGCGTCGATGTCGTCTATGATGGCGTGGGCAAGGATAGCTGGGCGGCCTCGCTCGCCAGCCTCAAACGGCGCGGGTTGTTGGTCAGCTATGGCAATGCTTCGGGCGCAGTGCCGCCGGTCAGCCTGCTGGACCTCAGCCGGGGGGGATCGCTCTACGTAACCCGCCCTACCCTGTTCGACTATATCGCGACGCCGCAGGACCTGGCGCACACTGCCGAGCGGCTGTTCGACCGGATGCAGCGCGGGGTGGTGAAGGCGGTGATCGGCCAGCGTTTCGCGTTAAGCGACGCAGCGGAGGCGCACCGCGCGCTGGAGGCGAGGGAGACGACGGGGGCGACGGTTTTGGTGGTGTGATCCTCCCCGGTGGGGAGGCACCGCTATCGCATATGGCACGGACCTCATTTTACTTCGTCATGCTGAATTTATTTCAGCATCCATTGTGCCCCAAAAGCCGCCGCTTGGGGCGAGAAATGGACCCTGAAACAAGTTCAGGGTGACGAGTAAAGTGGGATGGCTCCATATGCGATAGCCTCATTGGGGCAGTAACCGCCACAAAAAAGGGGGCGGAACCTGTGTGGTTCCGCCCCCTTTTTGCGCGTCGCTGCGTCCGGCCTCAGCCGAACAGCGTCAAAATCCCCACCTGATGATCGACGAAACCGTCATAGATCATCTTGACCGCAACGTAGATGATGACGGCGAGGCCCAGATAAGCGATCCAGCGGAAGCGTTCGATATACTTCGCGATGATGTTCGCCGCGATGCCCATCAGGGCGACGGACAGGATCAGCCCGATGATCAGGATGCCCGGATGGTCCTTGGCCGCGCCGGCGACCGCCAGCACATTGTCCAGGCTCATGCTGACGTCGGCAACAGCCACGGCCCAGGCGGCAGCAGCGAAGCTTTTGGCCGGGCGCAGGCCCGATATATCGTCGTCGCTGGTGTCGCCCGGCGTATCCCCGCCCCGCTTGGGGTGAAGCTCCCGCCACATTTTGAAGCTGACCCACAGCAGCAGCAGGCCACCGGCCAGGATCAGGCCGACAATCTGCATCAGCTGGCTGACCACCAGCGCGAAGCCGATGCGCAGCACAAGCGCGGCGATGATCCCGATCAGGATCACCTTCTTGCGCTGGGCGGCGGGCAGACCAGCGGCCAGAGCGCCAACGACGATGGCATTGTCGCCCGCCAGCAAAATGTCGATCATCAGCACCTGACCAAAGGCGGCCAGCGCGCTGGGTGATGTTATATTACTGAAATCATGGACAATATGCCCCCAGATATCGGCGGGCGAACCCAGACCCTGAGCGGCAGCGGCGGCGGTAGTGAGGAGGTCGAACATACAGGCGCAGTCCCGCTTACTGGTTCATTGAATCGAAGAAATCTTCGTTGGTCTTGCTGTCCTTCATCTTGTCCAGCAGGAACTCCATCGCGTCGATCGTGCCCATCTGCATCAGGATGCGGCGCAGCACCCACATCTTGCTGAGCTTGGCCTTGTCGACCAGCAACTCTTCCTTGCGGGTGCCGGACTTGCCGACGTCCAGCGCCGGGAAGATGCGCTTGTCCGCGACCTTGCGATCCAGCACGATTTCCGAGTTGCCGGTGCCCTTGAATTCTTCGAAGATGACTTCGTCCATCCGGCTGCCGGTGTCGATCAGGGCGGTGGCGATGATCGAGAGCGAACCGCCCTCCTCGATATTACGCGCCGCGCCGAAGAAGCGCTTGGGCCGCTGGAGCGCGTTGGCGTCCACACCGCCGGTCAGCACCTTGCCCGACGAAGGGACCACCGTGTTGTAAGCGCGGCCCAGACGGGTGATCGAATCGAGCAGGATCACCACATCCTTCTTATGCTCTACCAGGCGCTTGGCCTTTTCGATCACCATTTCAGCGACCTGGACGTGGCGGGTGGCGGGTTCGTCAAAGGTGGACGATACGACCTCCCCCTTCACGCTGCGCTGCATATCGGTGACTTCTTCCGGGCGTTCGTCGATCAGCAGGACGATCAGGAACACTTCGGGATGATTGTCGGTGATGGCCTTGGCAATATTCTGGAGCATCACCGTCTTGCCGACGCGGGGCGGCGCGACGATCAGCGTGCGCTGGCCCTTGCCCTGGGGCGAAACGATGTCGATGACGCGCGCCGACTTGTCCTTCTGGGTCGGATCATAAGGGTCGAGCGTCAGCTTCGATTCGGGATAGAGCGGCGTCAGATTGTCGAAATTCACACGATGGCGGACCACATCGGGATCGTCGAAATTGACGGTGTTGAGCTTGACGAGGGCGAAATAGCGCTCGCCATCCTTGGGCGCGCGGATTTCGCCGTCCACCGTGTCACCGGTGCGCAGACCAAAGCGGCGCACCTGATTGGGCGAGACATAGATGTCGTCGGGACCAGCCAGGAAATTGGCTTCAGGGCTGCGCAGGAAGCCGAAGCCGTCGGGCAGCACCTCGATCGTGCCTTCGCCCATGATCTGCTCGCCATTCTCAGCCTCGGCCTTGAGGATCGCGAACATCAGATCCTGCTTGCGCAGGGTCGACGCGCCCTCGACGCCCAATTCCTCTGCCATGGTGACGAGGTCGGCAGGCGCGGTTTTCTTGAGGTCCTTGAGATGCATTGCGAGTCGGTCCGATGACGAGAGGAGAATAGCGCCGGAAACGGCGGGACACAGGCGAGCAGGACGCCGCCAGACGCCTGCCCAGGACAGGCAGGGTCGATAATGGGCGCATTTAGCGAAGCGGGCCGGTCCAAGTCAAGGCAGGACTGCGCGCAGGACAAGGGAAAGTGGCGGCGCAGCGTCGATTCAGGTTAAGGGGTGTCACTGGTGCGACCACCCGGCTTCATGCTATAGTCGTGCCATAAAATCGGGAAAGGATGCGGCAATGGGACGGCACCGGCTCATGGGGTCTGGGGCCATAAGGCTGACGGCACTGGCCATCGGCCTGGCGACGGTCGGCCTAGTGACCGCCGGACTGCCGCTGGCGGCGCAGGATATGTCCGCGCTTGACCCGGCCATTCCGCCCGCCATCGTCCGCGCCGGTCCCTCGCCCGACGAGCGGGTGACGATCCCCATCCATATCGATGGCAAGGGACCCTGGAACTTCATCATCGACACCGGATCGCAACGCACCGTCATCGCCCGCGATCTGGCCGAGCAACTGGCGCTGTCGCCCCGCGCCAATGTGACGATCCTGAGCATGACCGGCCGGTCGGAGGCGGGGACCGTGGCGGTGCCGAAGCTGGGCTTTGGCGGCGGAACGGTCGACGATATCGAAGCGCCGGTGCTGGAGGGTGAGCATCTGGGCGCACCCGGCCTGCTGGGTCTGGACAGCCTGCACGCCAAGCGGCTGCTGCTCAATTTCCGCACCGGACGGATGGAGATCAGTGCCAGCGGATCGCGCCGCCGCGTGGCGATCGACCCCGACGCGATCGTGGTGGAGGCTCGGCGACGGCGCGGCCAGCTGATCCTGCTCGATTCCGAGGTGAACGGCATGACGGTCGCGGTCATGCTGGACACCGGCAGCAATTACAGCATCGGCAATCTGGCCCTGCGCGACCGGCTGATCGCCAAGAAACGCGCGCCGGATATGGCGGAAGCGGTCCTGACCAGCGTGACCGGCGGACAGCTGACGGGCCAAGTCGGGCGGATCAAATCGGTGCGGATGGGGCGGGTCAACCTGACCCAGGTGCCGGTGCTGTTCGCCGACGCCAGCCCCTTTGCCGAACTGGGGATGAAGGACAAGCCCGCCCTGCTGCTGGGGATCAGCGCGCTGCGTATCTTCGATAAGGTGGCAATCGATTTTGGCCGGGGCAAGGTGGATTTCCTGCTGCCCGATGCCAGTGCGATCAGCCCGACAAGGTTGGCGGCGGTTGTGCCGCCTAAGGTAGAGCGGCTGAAATGACAAAGAACCGCTGGCCTTATCATCCGTTCGTCCTGAGTAGCCGCTGAGCTTGTCGAAGCGGCGTATCGAAGGATGCGTATGGGCGCGATGCTTCGATACGGGCCTTCGGCTTCGCTCAGTCCCTACTCAGCACGAACGGTAATTTCACAGATCACTACGGACTAGGCGCTGGCCTCGCGGGCGGCTGGCGCTGCCGGTCGCGGCCCAGCACATTGTCGATCCATTGCTGGTCGATCCGTTGCGACGACAGCCGATCCTGGGGATCGACCTCCAGATCCTGATCATCGCGTGGGTCCGGGGCGGTCGGGCGGGCGCGCTCGATCGGCAGGCCATTTTCGTCCACCATCATGCCCTCATCCGCGCCGTTATCGGGGCTGCCATAATAGGCTTCGGCGTCCGGCTCCAATTGCCATTCCGGCAAAGTCACTTCGGTCTCGAACGGTTCGACCGGGCGTTTGGCGACCGCCACCTTCATATAATCGGCAAAGGCGCGTGCCGGGGCGCGGCCACCCTGCAACACGCCGACCGCGCGGGCATCGTCGCGGCCCATCCACACGCCGGTGGTGACGCCGCTGGAGAAGCCCAGGAACCAGCCATCCTTGTTGCTGCTGGTCGTGCCGGTCTTGCCCGCCACCGGCCGTCCGATCTGCGCCGCCTTGCCGGTGCCGGTGGACACGGCGGTCTGCATCAGGTCGGTCATCCCTGCCGCGACCCAGGGGGCGACCAGCACGCGGCTGGTATCGTCCTGATGCTCGTATAGCAGCCGCCCGTCCGCGGTCGTCACCCTGGTGATGCCATAGGGGGTCACTGCAATCCCCTTGCGCGCGATCGAGGCGAAGGCGCGGGTCATGTCGATCAGGCGCACGTCCGACGTGCCCAGCACCATGGAGGGGTGGGTGTTGATCGGCGTGGTCACGCCAAAGCGCCGCGCCATGTCGGCGACGGTCGGAAAGCCGACCTCCACGCCAAGCTTGGCCGCGACCGTGTTGATCGAATAGGCAAAGGCGGTGCGAATATCGATGTCGCCGGAAAAACGCCCCGAACTGTTGCGCGGCTTCCACCCGTTAATGTCGACCGGCTCGTCACTGACGCCGGTGTCGGGCGTATAGCCCGCCTCCAGCGCCGCCATATAGACAAAGATCTTCCAAGCCGATCCGGGCTGGCGCGTCGCGGTGGTCGCGCGATTATAGTTGGACGTCACATAATCGAGACCACCGACCATCGCCCGCACCGCGCCGTCCCGGTCGAGCGACACCAAAGCGCCCTGCGTCCCCGCAGGCACATTGGCCTGGATCGCCGCGGTCGCCGCCTTCTGCATGTTGAGGTCGATGGTGGTATAGACTTCCAGCGGCTCGTTCGGCTCATCCATCAGCACATCGAGCTGGGGCAGCGCCCAGTCGGTGAAGTAGCGCACGCTGTTCTGCGGCGGTTCGGGGGCCAGCTTGACCCCCTCTATGTCGGCGGCCGCCCGCTCCGACGCGCTGATCACGCCATTGTCGCGCATCAGGTCCAGCACCACGCCCGCACGGCCAATCGCGGCGTCCGCGTCGGCGGTGGGCGAGTAGCTCGACGGTGCCTTGACCAAGCCCGCGATGATCGCGGCTTCGGGCAGGTTCAGCGTGGTGGCGGGATGGCCGAAAAATTTGCGGCTGGCGGCGTCGATGCCATAGGCACCGCCGCCGAAATAGACCTTGTTCAGATAGAGTTCGAGGATCTGGCGCTTGGAGAATTTGCGCTCCAGCGCCATCGCCAGCACCATTTCCCGGACCTTGCGGCCCCAGCTATAGCTGTTGTTGAGGAAGATGTTACGTGTCACCTGCTGGGTGATGGTGGACGCACCCTGCCAGCGGCGGCCCTTGCCGCGATTTTCCACCGCAACCCAGGCCGCGCGCGCCATGCCGATCGGGTCGACGCCGGGGTGGAGATAGAAACGCTTGTCCTCGGTCGAGATCATCGCATCGACCATGACCTTGGGAATCTGGTCATAATCCATCCAGCGCCCGAAACTTGGCCCCAGCGATACGATGACGCTGCCATCGGCGGCGTGGACGCGGATCATCTGGCCATTGGGGGAGGATTTGAGGCTGTCATAGTCGGGCAGCGACTGCATCGCGATGACGACGGCGATCACCACCGCCAGCAGCCCGGCGACCCCGGCCGCGACGCTGATCTTCAGGCCGCGAACCAGCCATCGCTTCGCCTTGCCCGGCGTGCCCTTGCTCTTGCCTGATCCTGCCATCTGTGCGCCCCGGATACCCGCTAATCCCGGCCCCGGCCAGCGTGTTTCATGCGCCCTGCCCGGAAAATTGCCGTGACCGTCTCCATGACGACCACCGCTTTACATGGCATGAACGGTTACTCTTCCTCGCGCGGCTTGAAGTCGAGCGAGGCGCTGTTCATGCAATAGCGCAGGCCATTGACGCCCGGACCATCGGGGAACACATGGCCCAGATGCCCTTCGCAGGTGGCACAGCGCACTTCGGTGCGGATCATGCCATGGCTGGAGTCGCGGATTTCCTCGACTGCGTCGATATCCACCGGCGCTGTAAAGCTGGGCCAGCCCGACCCGCTGTCATATTTTTCTTCCGCGTCGAACAGTTCCGCGCCGCAGCCCGCGCAATAATAGACGCCGTCGGCCTTGTTGCTGTTGAGTTTGCCGGTAAAGGCCCGCTCGGTCCCGCCTTCGCGCAGCACATGATAGCGTTCGGGGGAAAGGCGGTCGCGCCATTCGGCTTCGGTCAGGTTGAGCTTGTCCATGGCCGCAATATGGGCGCAGGCAGCGCGCCGATCAAGCGCCTGCGATACGGGTGAGGCGCATCGCCAGCCGCGCCGCGCCCGGCGTCGCCGCCAGCAGGCGGAGCAGCCCCGGCCTGCGCCCCAACGCCCGAAATCCCGCCGCCGCGCGCAGCGGCAGCATCGCCCGCCGGGCAAAGTCGCGCTGGTATCGCGCCGCGCCCTCGCGCCCCGCCGCCTGCCACTGGGCCACTGCTGCCTCTGCACTGGCCAGCGCGATACCGATCCCCTCGCCCGCCAGCGACGGGATCACCGCCGCCTGATCGCCCAGCCGGTAAAGACCCGGCCAACCCGTCGTCGCGCGCCAGCCATAGGGAACGTCGCCAATTGCATCGACAGGCGCATCCACCGGCACATCCCCCAGCCGGCCGGCCAATGCCGGGGATCGATCGGCCAGTTGCGCGATCAGCGCCATCGGACGCCCGCCCGCCGCTGCCAATGCGCTCTTGCCCACCGCCATGCACAGATTGGCGCTGCCATCTTCCTGCAACAGCAGGCCGACATAGCCGCCATCGACCCAGTGGAGTTCGATCCGGCCACCAATCAACCGATGCCGCGCCGCGCTGGGTGGCAGGCGTAGGCGCAACCCCAGTTCCGGGTCCGTCCCGCCATGGGGCCGCGCCGCGCCGCGCAGGTCATGCTTGCCGCTCGCCAGGAACAGGCTGTCCCACGCGATCGCGTCGCCATCATCCATCATGATGGTGGTGGGCGACAGCGTCCGCACCGCATGGCCCAGCCGGAACGTGACACCCGCCTCCTGCGCAGCGGCGCGCAGCAGCGTATCGAGCCGGTGGCGCGAAAGGCCCATGCCCGGCGCGGGAAGCGGCAGGACGATCTCCTGCCCACCCGCAAACAGTGCCAGCGTGTCAATCCTGTGGCCGCCCAGCGCTGTCGGCTCAATCCCCAGCGCCGCGATCTGCGCGACCGTCGCCCAACTGAGAAACCCGCCGCACAGCGCATCGCCCGGCATAAGCTGCCGGTCGATCAACAGCGGTGCCGCCCCTGCCCGCGCCAACCGCATCGCCGCCGCCGCACCCGCCGGGCCTGCGCCGACGATTATCGGCACCGGGATACGCACAGCCGGAACGGAAAGACGCGCTCAATTTGTGCGTCGCTGATATGCGCCGCGGCCAGCATCGCCCGCCATTCGTCCGCGACAAAGCTGCGCGCGATCGAGAGTTGCCCGTCCTGCCGCACGATCGGATGAACCCGCAGCAGCCGGGCCAGTAATGGATAGCCATGATAGGCGAAACCATGGCGGTGCAGATCGTTGACGAACCAGCCCATGCGCGCCTGATCCTCCATGAAGCGCAGGAACGCCAGCCGCTCCGCCTCATCCATATGGTGCGTCACCAGACTGGAAATAATGATGTCCCATGGTTCATGCGCCAGCGCCGCATAGTCGCCGGTACGATAGTCGATCGCCATGGCCGGGTCGGTGCGCGTCTGCGCGACCGCCTCGCTCCGTGCATTGAGGTCGATGCCGACCAGTTCGCAGGCGATGCCGCGCAGCTTGGCCCAGCGCGCGACCTGCCGCAGCATCCCGCCATCGCCATAGCCAACGTCGAGCAGCCGAAAGTGCCCGGTCACTGCGCGATCGAGAAAGCCAAGCGTCGGTCGCGCCGCCAGCGTCACCCGGTTGACCCGGTCGAGATCGGCCAGCACCCGCGCATAGACGTCGGCAGGCAGGTCGGCTGCGTCCATCTGTTCGTCGGCAAGCGAGCGCTTCATGGCGTTTCGCGACGAAAGGTCAGCCCCTCCGCCGCCAGCCCCGGTCCGAAGGCGAGCGCGATCCCCTGCCCGGTCTCGCCGCCCGCCAATATCCGCGCCAGCACGAACATCAAGGTCGCCGACGACATATTGCCAAAGGCGCGCAGCACCGCGCGGCTATGGTCCAGCGAATCCGGCGCAAGATCGAGCGCGCGCGCCACCGCGTCGAGGATCGATCGCCCCCCGGCATGGACCGCCCACAGATCGACGCTTTCGGCAGGCACCGGCAGCGTCACCGTCCCCGCCAGCGCCTGCGCGATCGCGCCCGGCACTTCGCCCGACAAATGCATAGCAAAACCATGATCGCCCAGATCCCAGCGAATGAGGCCCGCCGTATCCGGCACGGTCATCGCAAAAGGCTGGCCGAGCGCTATGCCGCCCGGCCCGCCGCTCACCAATGCCGCCGCCGCGCCATCGCCAAATTGCAGCATCGCCAGCAGCGGCTCGACCCGCGCGTCGTCCTGCAAGTGCAGGCTGCTGAGTTCCACGCACACCACCAACACCCGCGCGCCCGGTTCCGACCGCACGATATGCCGGGCGGATCGCAACGCGACGATCGCGGCATAACAGCCCATATAGCCGACCATCAGCCGCTCGACCGAAGGGTCCAGCCCCAGCATCGTAATCAGCCGCTGGTCGATCCCCGGCGCGGTGAAACCGGTGCAACTGGCGACCACCAGATGGGTAATACCGTCGATCGCGACCTGTTGCTCCAGCGCCGCCACCGCCCGAGCGGCCAGTATCGGCGCTTCGTCGGCATAAATGGCCATGCGCTGCGCCGTCGTCGGCCATTGCGTGGCGTAAAAACCGCCCTGCGCCGTTGGCGATTCCAGCACCGACCAGCGATGCTCAATCCCGCTGCGCTGCGCCATTCGCACGAACAGCGCCCGCTCTCGCCGGTCGGTGATGCGCGCGCCCGCCCAGTCGATAAAGGCCGGGTGGACGTCAGTCATGGGAACAGCGGTGCCGATGGCGTGGATGGTGGCGGTGGACGAAATGATGCGCTGCCTTTGTTGCGCGCTGGCGCGGTGGCCCGGTCCAGCCATCCGTGTCGCGACCTGTTTAGCCGTCAAAGCGCCTGTCGCCGCCTATCGTTCCCGCGCCGCCTGCCGCGCGATCGTCAGCAATTCGTGCCGGACCAGCAGGTCGCCGGTCCCCCTGCCCGATCGTGTGGCCCGCTCGGCCTGCGCCAGCCGCTGTATGACGCGGGCGATGCCGGTCGCGTCCCACAGCCGCACCTGCCGCGTCACCACGCCCTTTTCCTTCCAGAACACCGCCTTGCCCGCCGCCTCGACCGCACCCTCCAGCCGTCCGCTACTGTCGAAATCGGCGCGGATATTGGCCAGCAGCATGGCGCGGGTCAGCAGCGGTCGGATGACCGAGGCCATGCTGGCTCCAACCTCCGACAGGCTGGTGAGTTCGCGGTGCATGGCCTTCAGGTCACCCCCCAGCACGGCGTTGACCAGCGGCGCAACCTCCGTATCGGGATTGTCCGCCGACAGCGCATCCAGCGCCTCCGCCGTCGCTTCACGCGGACGGTCCGGCGCGGCGTCGAGATAGAGGATCAGCTTCTCGACCTCGCCACTCATCAACGCCCGGTCGCCATTGGCCAGATCGACGATCCGCCGCGCCAGTTCGGTCGACAGCCGCAGCCCGCCTTCGCGCGCGATGCCGATGGCAATCTGCTCCGATTCGCGCGCATCGGGCTGGTAGGAGACGAAGGCCAGCGTCGCCTTGTGATCCAGCGCCAGCTTGAGCAGCTTCGACGTGGCTTTCAGCGCGCCCGCCACCGCGATGACGGGATTGCCCGCCGCTTCGGCCTCCAGCAGTGCGGTCAGCGCGGGCAGCGATTCCTCGCCCATGCCATGGACGCGAATCCAGCGCTTGTCGCCAAACATGGAAAAGGATGCGGCTTCATCGGACAGGCGGGCCGGATCATCGCGCAGGGTCGATCCGTCCAGGTCCACCCGCTCCGCCCCCGGTCCCATCGCCCGCTCCAGCCGCCGGACCAGCGCCTGGCTGGCCGCTTCGTCCGGGCCATAGAGCAGGATGAAGCGCAGCGCCGCCGATGGCGCGTCGAGCGCCTTTTCGATCTGGCCGCGATTGGCCTTCAAGGGGTGCGGTCCCGGCTCGCATAAAGGGCGAGCCGCGCGATGATCTGGTCCGCCACCGTCTGCGACAGGCGTTCCAGCGCCGTATCTTCCGCCGCGATCGTGGCAAACTCGCTGGAGGTGACGTCGATGCCCGCGTCCGACCCGGCGCTATCGTCCAGCAATTGCGCGCCCGTCGCCTCATCCACCAGCTGATAGCGCGCGCGCAAGGTGCGGCGTTCGCGGGTGACGGCAGCGTCGGACCGCAGGCCGAAGCCGGTAATCTGGTCGTCCAGCTTGACCACCAGCTTGTAGCGCGGCCCGGACCCGCCCTGCTGCATCGCGGCCAGCCGGTCATTGAGCGCATTGCGCATCAGCCAGCCATTCTTGCCCGCGATCGGCTGCACCTCGACATGGCCCAGCGCCTGCGCCACCGTCCCGTTCGCGCCCCCGCCATAGACCGGGCGCAGGCCACAGGCGGTGAGCAGGAGCGGGACGGCGAGGAGGGGAATGATGCGCTTCATGACCTGAACCCTTAAACCCTCCATCGTTCCTGCGAAAGCGGGATTGACGTGTTGTTGGCATAGCAAGTTGCCATGATCATGACCGATAAGACCCCTCCCCCTTTGAGGGGGAGGTTGGGTGGGGGTGTGCTGCCGCCAGTGTGGACGCGCGGCTTCGCCTTGCTCCCCCTCCCCCGACCCCTCCCCGCCGGGGAGGGGGGCCATAATCATCGCACCTTGTTGTTAGATAACCAAATTCACCAGACGATCCGGCACAACGATGATCTTCTTGGGCGTCGCCCCGTCAAGGATGCGGACCACGTTCGGCGCGGCCAGCGCCAGCCGCTCCAGCTCTTGCCTGTCGGTCCCCTTGGGCACGGTGATGGTGTCACGCAGCTTGCCCATCACCTGACAGGCGATGGTCACTTCATCATCCACCAGCAGCGCCGGATCGACCGCAGGCCAGGCCGCATCCGCGATCAGGCCGGTTTCGCCCATATCGGCCCAGGCTTCCTCCGCCAGATGCGGGGTCATCGGCGCGACCAGCAGCGCCAGCGCGCGGATGGCGGCATTGCGCGACGCGGACGGCGCGGCCTTTTCGACTGCATTGGCCAGTTCGTAAATCTTGGCGACCGCCTTGTTGAAGGACAACGCCTCGATATCCTTGGCGATCCCGTCGATCGTCTGGTGCAGCTTGCGGTCCAGCGGCTTGTCGGTGCCTTCCGCCCTGGCCTCGATCTGCCCGAACAAGCGCCACAAGCGGTTGACAAAGCGCCACGATCCCTCGATCCCGCTTTCCGTCCAGGGCAGATCGCGTTCGGGCGGGCTGTCCGACAGCATGAACCATCGCACCGCGTCCGCGCCATATTGGGCGATGATGTCATCGGGATCGACGACATTCTTCTTGGACTTGGACATTTTCTCGACGCGGCCGACTTCGACTTCGAGATTCGATCCCGCGATGAAAACTTTGCCATCCCGCCGCTCAATTTCATTCGGCGAAACAAACTGCGTAGTGACTACGGGTATCTCTACGCCATTCACCAGCTTCGGTGGCAACATTGCCTTGTACGTCTCATGCGTCACCATCCCCTGCGTAAACAGGCCGGTGAACGGCTCGGCAAAGCCCAATTGCCCCATATGCTGCAACGCCCGCGTCCAGAAGCGCGCATAGAGCAGGTGCAGGATCGCATGTTCGACCCCGCCAATATATTGACCGACCGGCAGCCATTTCTCCACCGTTTCCCGGTCGAACGGCTTGTCCTTGGGCTGGCTGGCGAAGCGGATGAAATACCAGCTTGAATCGGCAAACGTGTCCAGCGTGTCGGTTTCCCGCACCGCCGCCTTGCCGCACGACGGGCAGTCGACATGCTTCCAGGTCGGATGCCGATCGAGCGGATTGCCGGAAATGTCGAAGGTCACATCATCGGGCAGCACGACGGGCAATTGCGCCTTTGGCACCGGCACCGCGCCGCAGGCATCGCAATGAATCACCGGGATCGGCGTCCCCCAGTAACGCTGGCGCGACACGCCCCAGTCGCGCAGGCGGAACACCGTCTTGCCCGCGCCCCAGCCTTCGCCTTGCGCGCGGGCGATGACGGCGGCCTTGGCCTCCTCGACCGCCATGCCATTGAGGAAGCGGCTGTTCACCAGCCGACCCGGCCCGACATAGGCTTCATTGTGGATCGGCGCGGTCTCATCGCCCTCTGCCGCCACCACGCGCTCGACCGGCAGCATATATTTGCGCGCGAAGTCGAGGTCGCGCTGGTCATGCGCGGGGACGCCCATCACCGCGCCGGTGCCATAGTCCATCAGCACGAAATTGGCGATGAACACCGGCAGCTGCCAGTCCGGATCGAACGGATGGGTGACGGTCAGGCCGGTGTCGAAACCCAGCTTCTCCGCCGTTTCCAGCTCCGCCGCGGTGGTGCCGCCAGCCTTGCACAGATCGATAAAGGCCTGCGCCTCCGCATTGTCCGCCGCTAGCCGCTGCGCGACCGGATGGTCCGCCGCAATCGCGACGAAGCTCGCCCCGAAAATCGTGTCGGGCCGGGTCGAATAGACTTCGATCTCGCTATCGAACGGCGCGACCGGCTGAAACTTGAATTGCAGCCCGACCGACTTGCCGATCCAGTTTTCCTGCATCGTGCGCACTTTTTCGGGCCACTGGTCGAGGCCTTTCAGCCCCTCCAGCAGATCGTCGGCGAACTGGGTGATTTTCAGGAACCATTGGGACAGTTTGCGCTTCTCGACCGTCGCGCCCGACCGCCAGCCCTTGCCGTCGATCACCTGTTCGTTCGCCAGCACGGTCATGTCGACCGGGTCCCAGTTGACCGCTGATTCCTTGCGATAGACCAGTCCCGCGTCCAGCATGTCCAGAAACAGCGCCTGTTCATGGCCGTAATAATCGGGGTGGCAGGTCGCCAGTTCGCGGCTCCAGTCCAGCGCAAAGCCCAGTTTCTTGAGCTGCGCCTTCATATTGGCGATATTCTCATAGGTCCATTTGCCCGGATGGACTTGTCTCTCCATCGCGGCATTTTCGGCGGGCATCCCGAAGGCGTCCCAGCCCATCGGGTGCAGCACTTCATGCCCCGTCATCCGGCGGAATCGCGCCAGCACGTCCCCCATCGAATAGTTGCGGACATGGCCGATATGGATGCGCCCGGACGGATAGGGAAACATCTCCAGCACATAGGATCGCGGCTTGGGCGAATGATCGTCCGCCCGAAAGCTCTGCTTCTCGTCCCAGATCGCCTGCCAGCGGGCGTCGGCCTCCAGCGGATTGAAGCGCCTTTGCATGATTATCCTGTTCCCTCACATCCGTTCGCCCTGAGCGAAGTCGAAGGGCACGCCAGAACGAAGTGAAGGCACTTCGCTTCGCTCAGCGGAAGGCTTCGACTTCGCTCAGCCCGAACGGAAAAAATAGTCCGATGTTTAGCCCGCAATCGCAGTGCGGCGCAGGTCGCGGGCCTTGGTCAGGATGACCTCTTCCAGCTTCTGCACGGTCGCAGCCTGCACCGGCGCGTCGATCCACTGGCCGCCCTGGCTCACCTGACGGCTGGCCGCAACGCGCAGCGCGTCGGCGCGCAGATCCTGGTCCAGAATCGACACGGTCAGCTTCATCCGCTCATTGGGGCTGTTGGGGTTGGCATACCAGTCGGTGACGATCACGCCGCCATTGGAATCGGTCTGCACCATCGGCATGAAGGACAAAGTATCCAGGCTCGCGCGCCACAGATAGGCGTTGACGCCGATCGTGGTCACCTTCGACGCGGCCAGATCTGCCTTGGGCCGGTCCTTGGACCCGCCACCGCAGGCGGCCAGGGGCAACAGGGCGGTCAGCAGCATTGCGGCGGAAACGGAACGGAAAAGGCGGCTGGCCATCAGGCATGTCCTAGCTGAAAAGACGAAAAAAGCTCGCGCCTTCTATAGTGGCACCGCGCGTAGGAGCAAGGGGGAGCAAGGGACGGCGCGCCGGCCCGCGCGTGATCGGGCGCGATCAATCGCAAACGGGCATGGATCATTGCGGCGCGTCTGTGTGTTCCGTGCAACAGCTCAGACAAAAAGGGGGATATCATGGGGGTGGCACTAGCCAGTAGCGGCTTTGCGCGTGTAGAGCGTTATGGACTATAAGTCGGTGGGGAAAGAATCGAGTCATGCGCGTGAATAGGGGACATTTGGCATTGGCGGGCGCGGCGGTTGCCGTGGCTGGCTTCATGCTGTCCCCTGCCATCGGTGCAGCGACCGATCTGGTGCGCATGCAATCGCCGGTATCGCTCGGCGCGCTGGGCAGCATTTCCTCCTTCACGCCCACGACCAAGGACCCGCGCCTTGCCGCCGCCTATGCGAAGATCGCAGCATCGGCCAGCCGTCAGGGCTTCCGCTTCACGCCCACCAGCGGCTCGCTCAGCGGCCAGCGCGCAATCACCGTGATGGTGCGCGCGGGCGGCAATGATCGGGTTGCGGTGAACAGCACCCTGACCCCGGTCAATATCGCCCCGGTCGCCTTCAGCCTGAACGGCGCACATGGCTGGCGCAAGTTCGCCCTGCCCGAAGCGGTCGGCCGCAAGGCGCTCGATCCGGTGCCGGTCGAAACCATGGTCGATGCCAAGAATTTCTCGCTGGATAGCAGCAAGAAGGATCGCTTCAGCACCAAGATGCTGATCGAAACCCGCCGCGACGCCATCGCCGCGACGCGCAACCCGGCGGCTGACAAGGATTATTCGCTGGATCTCGCCAGCTCCTATTCGCTGACGCGCAACCTGAACGTCACCGCGGGCGTACGCTACAACAACAGCGTCGCAGGCCGCCTGACCCCGATGACCGACGATCGCCAGGACAGCCAGGCCGTCTATCTGGGCACTGTGTTCAAATTCTGATCGGCTGAAAGGCTGGGATTACGGAACGTAGGGCATATTGCCTGAGCGCGTTAAACGTCAGTGTCTCGAAAAGGCAGACTTCTCCGCCGCCGTCATCCCGGACTTGATCCGGGATCCACTCACGCAACGATTGCGATCATGCGTGAAGAGGGCGCCAATGACTACTGACGTTAGCTACGCTGCCCTTCGGGTCGTCAGGATGAAGAGGGCAGTCGCGGGCAGGTAACGACCATTTGTTGTCGTCATCGTTCCGGGTTAAGCCATCTAAGAGCGGACCTATGGTTCGCCAGCAAATGTCTGATCGTGCCCTTCCGTAATATCCGACCAGAACGGGATGTGCCGCACAGGGCCTACATCATAGGTGCCCTCAAACTCGTTGACGAAATACTGCGATAGGTTCGCACCGTAATATACCGTGTCGAAACCGTGCATTGAGAAGACGGGGTTGTTCGTCTCGCTAGGCATTTCGGGAAGGAACCTGTGGCTGAGGATGGGAATAAGTCGGGGTGCTTGGGCCAGCGCTTCACGCACGATCCCATGGCGGAGCGATATGTCCTTTGGACGCTCCCCCCAACCCGGCCACCAAAGGCCGTGATCGACATCAAACAGCAAGGCCTCCAACGGCCATGCGAGCATTTTCCGAATACGACTATCCTCGATGTTCCAGCGGTATCCTTCGCTCGGCTGCTTTTCCAAGAATAAAGCTATCAAATCTGGAGGGAAGCTGATGCCATAGCGTTCCTGCGCTCCATCTAGCTCAGATTGCGTGTAACCGGGTGCCCATCTGTCCATCGGGCTAATCTGCATGATCCTGCGTCCGCTTTCTACCCTTCTCGCCCCCAATGCGGACGATCTGCAAACCACCCGAACACGCCCCGCACTACCCAACCAACCCATCAATCGCCGCCCATCCCGCAGCCCCGATGGCGCGCAACATCCGGCCATGCTCCCGCGTCACGCCACCCAGCGCAACAACCGGCATCGTCGCCCCCCGCGCCAGCGCCGCGAACCGCACCCGGCCCAGACCCGCCCCACCCGGATGCGAGCGCGTCGGGAATAAGGGCGACAGCAGCACCATATCCGCCCTGCCCCGCCGCGCCGCCACCATCTCTCGCGCATCATGCACCGGCGCGCTGTGCCGCATCGGTCGTGCCGCCCGGCGCGCGTCGCGCCCGTGCCAGCCATCCGCTGCCCAAGCCGCCGCCTGCCGCGCCGTCCCCGCCAGCATCAGCATCAGCCGCCGCCGCCGCGCGATCGCCCGCACCGCATCGAACAGCGCCCGCCGCGCGACCGGCTCCCTGCGATAATGGCGAAAGATGATCCCGGCCCGCCCCTTCGGCAGCCGCGCCACCGCAGCCAGCAGCGCCGCGTCACCGATCCGCTCGTCGGTCATCAGCCAGATTAGGGGCATATTTTTGCGGTGGCGGCAGGTCATGACCCTGCCCTATAGCAGCGCGCATGACGACAGACAGCAGCATTGCCACTCATGACGCCGCCAGCCGCCTGGCCACCATCCAGGACGACATCGCCAGGGCCGCCCGCCTGACTGGCCGGACCGCCGACGCCGTCACCCTGATCGCCATCTCCAAGACCAAGGATGCCGACGCCATCCGCCCGCTGATTGCCACGGGGCAGCGCGTGTTCGGCGAAAACCGGGTGCAGGAGGCGCAGGAGAAATGGCCCGCGCTGCGACAGGCGCATCCCGACATACTCCTGCATCTGGTCGGCCAGCTCCAATCCAACAAGGCCGCCGATGCCGTCGCCCTGTTCGATGTCATCCACAGCCTCGATCGCCCTTCCCTGCTGACGGCACTGGCCAAGGCGATGGACGCGGCGGGCAAGCGCATCCCCTGTTATATTCAGGTCAATATCGGCGCGGAGCCGCAAAAGGGCGGCTGCGCGATCGCGGACACGCCCGCGCTGATCGCTGCGGCCCGCGCGGCCGACATCCCCCTGCTTGGCCTGATGGCCGTCCCGCCCGCCGATGTGGAGCCTGCCCCCTATTTCGCGCTGCTTGCAAAAATGGCGCGGGAGGAGGGCCTCCCGCGCCTGTCGATGGGCATGTCCAGCGACTATGAAACCGCGATCATGCTGGGCGCGACCGACATTCGCGTCGGCACCGCCCTGTTCGGCGATCGCCCCCCGCCAGCCCGCCCCGTACCCCGGAGCGGGCTGGGGATGCTTAGAAACTCCCCCGGAGCGTGATGCCGTAGGTGCGCGGCTCGGCGAGGTAGGAGGAGATCAGCTGATTGGCCATCGGCGCGCCCTGGCTGAACTGGTCGGTGGTGGAGGTCGCCGGGCTGCTCGACTGGAGCGGGCTGCTGAACGACACCTGGGTATAGTCCTGGTTGAAGATATTCTGGCCCCACAATTCCACCGCCCAGCGCTGATTGGGACCGCGAATGCCCACGCGCGCATTGAAGATGGCATAGCCATCCTGCCGCTTTTCGGGGAACAGGTCCGACCCGGTATTATAGTCACTGGTCATGCGGCCATCGACATAGAAGAGCGCTGACAGGCCGCTGGTGCCGATGTCCGGGGTCCAGGCCATGCTGGCGGTCGTCACCATCTTGGGCGCATTGCTGTTGATCGCGCCAGGCAACAGGAACAATGCCGGGTCCAGCGGCACCGCGCCATTGCCGCTGCCGACCAGCCGGTTGGCGAATTTCGCCTCGGCATAGGTCGCGCCACCCGATACGCGGAAATTGCGCGCCGGGGTGACCGACCATTCCAGTTCGATACCCTGGCTGATCAGGCCCGGCCCGACATCGTCCGCCGCGCAGGTCCGCGCCGCGCTCAGCGCGCCGTCGCAGCCATTGATATTCTGGACGACGAAGCTGGTGCCGTTGAAGGTGTTGAGCTGGAAATTCTTGAACTCCTGCCGGAATCCCGCCAGATTCACACTCCATTTGGGCGCACTATATTTGAGGCCCACCTCGAAGGAATCGACCTTTTCCGCGGCAAAGCGCAGGCTGGTCACGTCGGCATTGGTGCGCGGCGCGAATACGGCGGGCAGGACGTTCAGCCCGGTCGATCCCAGCTGGAAGCGATCGAGGTTGAAGCCGCCCGCCTTATAGCCCTTGGAATAGCTGCCATAGACCATCAGGTCGTCGGTCGCCTTCCAGGACAGCACCGCCGTACCGGAAAATTCGCCGTCGCTGATCTTGTCGTTCAGGTCGAGCGCGTTGAGGCTGGTGGAACCATTGCCCAGGCACCCCAGCGTCAATATGCCGCCCGCCAGTGCCGCCGCGCTGCCCAGTGCCGGATTGCTGGCGATGGGTGCCAGCCCCGGCTGCAACGCCGCGCAGGTCGCGTTGTTATTGTTGAAATCGGACGAGAATGTCTTGCTCTCATGCGTGTAACGCAGGCCCAGCGTCAGATCGAGGCGCTTGGTGATGTGGACGATATTATGGGTAAACAGCGCCCAATTCTCGCTCTTCTGCCGATAGATGGACGCAATGTCGCCGGTCCCCGACGGGATCGCCGCCAGCGCGCGCAGCCCGTTGCCAAGGCCGGTTGAAATGGCCCCGGCCTGTGCCGCCGCGATCGGCGCGGGAACACCTCGTCCGATCAGCGCAGCAGTCAGACCGGCGTTCAAATTGGCCTGCGTGCCGGTGATCAGCGCCCCGGTCGCCAGTCCGCTGCCACAGGCGGCGAGTTGCTGCGCCGTGAAGTTGCTGTTGGCGCCAGCCCCCGCCATCAGGCGGCAGGCGGAAAAGCGGCCATAATCGGCGCCAAAGCGGATATTATCCTGCAAAGTCAGCCGCTCGTTGGCATAATAGCCACCGACCAGCCAGTCGAGCATCTCGCCAAAGGCAGAGCCCTGCGCCCGCAATTCCTGAGTGAAGGTCTTGAACTGGCGATAGGTGTTGGGATCGCGATAGAGCAGGTCGGCGCGATTATAGTCATAATCGCCATAGTCGCTCGACTTGTAATCGCGATAGGCGGTGATGCTGGTCAGCTTCGCGCCGCCCAGGTCATAATTGACCTCGCCCGACACGCCCCAGTCCTTCAATTTGCTCACATAGTCGCGGCCCGGCGTGGTCGTGAGTTCGCGATCATAGGGATCGGCGGCGATCACGCTGCCCTGCCCCGCCAGGATCGCGGCGATCCGGTTGAAGCTGGCGGTGTTGTAGCCGCCGCCCGCCGCCGGGGTCCGTTCCCGCGCTTCGGTATAGGCCGCGCCACAGCAGCTTTCGTCGCGATTGGTATAATCGCCGATCAGGCGGATCGACAGGTCGTCATTCGGCTCGATCAGCGCCTGTCCGCGCAGGAAATAGCGGTCGCGGTCATTGGTGTCGCCAACCTTGTTGCCGGCCGTATCGACCAGCTTGTAGAAGCCGTCGCGCTTGGACCAGACGCCGTCCAGGCTGAGCGCAATGCCATCCGCCACCGGCCCGGTGACGCGGCCCGACAGCCGCCAATAATCATAATTGCCATAGGTGATCTCACCCTTGGCGCTGAACGTGCGTTCCGGTGCCTTGCTGATGATGTTGATCAGGCCCGCCGACGCATTGCGACCGAACAGCGTCCCCTGCGGCCCGCGCAGCACCTCGACCCGTTCAATCTCGCCCAACTCATTGAGGCCCGCGCCGGTGCGCGAACGATAGACGCCGTCGATGAACACCGCGACCGAGCTTTCCAGCCCCGGATTGTCGCCAACCGTGCCGATGCCGCGAATACGCGCGGACGCATTGGCTTCCGATCCAGTCGATGACACCAGCAGCGACGGGGCGAGCTGGTTCAGGGTGCGGATGTCGCTGGCGCCGCTATTCTGCATCGCCTGCGCGCTCACCGCAGATACCGCGATCGGCACGTCGGACAGCGGACTGGCGCGCCGGGTCGCGGTCACGATGATTTCCGAACTATCCTGATCGACGGCGGCTTGCGGCGCGGCCGTCTCCTGCGCGGCGGCGGGCATCGCCATCGTCAATGCGATCATGCCGGCGGTCGTCAGCCAAAGGCTCTTGTCTGTCATCATGGTCGATCCTCTCCTGGCCCGCACGCCTTTTCGGCGCGTCGGGTGCTGTGCCTGTTTATGCTGCCACAGCCCGGCGAAGGCAAGAGAGCCTAGCTTTTCTGCGCCTTTTGCGGGGTCGGGTGGCGTGATATTCACACCCTGTTGCTTATCGGCAACGGCTTAAAATCCGGTTTCCGTAGCGTTTCTTTACGATAACGGAAAGCGTAACAATCTGTCCGAAACAGGCACCAAAGCACTGGCTCCCGGTCCCACCACACGCCGAATCTCCCCATGGCCTGCATCCAGTCCCCCCGTCAGCGCCCCCAGCGCGGGCAGAATCAGCTTGGTGGCCGATTCCACAAAGCAGCGGCGCGCCACATGGCGACCGCGCACCGACAGGCGGAATTTCGGATGGAAATGGCCGGATATTTCGGGCCGTGGATCGTCCGGCTGCGCCTCATGCCGCAGGATGATCCCGCCCAGTTCCGCCTCGACCAGCCTGCGTCCCCCCGGCATGTCCGCCACGCCGACGTCATGATTACCGGTAATCCAGGTCCAGTCCAGCCTTTCCGTAAGGGAATCGAGCCGTTGGCGCGCGCGCGGGTCCAGCCGCGCCGCCCCCCCCGCATCGTGAAAGCTGTCCCCCAACGACCAGACCGAACGCGCGCCCGTCTGCGCCACCAGCGCCTCGATCAGATCCAGCGTCGCCTCACTGTCATGGGGCGGCAGGAACTGGCCAAAGCGGGCATACCAGCTCGCTTTCTCAAAATGCAGGTCAGCGACCAGCAAGGCCGCGCGCGCAGGCCAATAGAGCGCGGCCTGCGGCAGCGCCAGAAACGCCTCACCAGCGAACGAAAGGGGAACCATAGCCCGGCTATGCGCCGATGCGGTCCCGCTTTCAAGAGGGCCAACGAACGCCTATAGCGCCGCCATGTCCGACACTGCGCCTTACACCGTTGCCGCCCTCTACCGCTTCGCCAGCTTTGCTGATCCCCAGGGCATCGCGGCCGATCTGCGCACGCTCTGCACGTCGCTCGACACGCGCGGCACGCTCATCGTCGCGGGCGAGGGGATTAACGGCACCGTGGCAGGCAGCGCCGACGCGATCGCGACGTTGATCGATCATCTCCGCCAGCTGCCCGGCTGCGCCGATCTCGACGTCAAATATGCGACCGCGCCTATCGCCCCCTTCGCCCGGATGAAGGTGAAGGTGAAGCCGGAGATCGTCACGCTGGGCGTCGGCGATCTGGACCCTGCGCATCAGGCCGGCACCCATCTCGACCCGGCCGACTGGAACGCGCTGATCGCCGATCCCGACACGATCGTCATCGACACCCGAAACGCCTATGAAGTCGCCGTCGGCACCTTCGATCGCGCGATCGACCCCGGCACCCGCGCCTTTCGCGACTTTCCCGGCTGGTTCGACGCCTTCGCCGCTGATCTCAAGGCGCAAGGCCGTAGCCCCAAGATCGCGATGTTCTGCACCGGCGGCATACGCTGCGAAAAATCCACCGCATTGGTCAAGGCGCGCGGATTCGACGATGTCTTTCACCTCAAGGGCGGCATCTTGCGCTATCTGGAGGAAATGCCGGAGTCCGAAAGCCGCTGGCAGGGCGACTGCTATGTGTTCGATGAACGGGTGGCGGTGGGCCATGGCCTGAAAGTCGGCGACTATAGCACCTGCCGCGCCTGCGGCCTGCCCTATCCCAACGATACAGCCCATGCGTGCGCCGCCGACGGCTCAGGGGTGTGGCCGCACCGAGGGTAAAAAACCCACCTCCGTTCGTTTCGAGCGAAGTCGAGAAACCTGTGCGC